>DBDD01000098.1:0-11675 GCA_002293365.1 Christensenella sp. UBA941
CGCTGGCCGCGGGGTTAGTGTTGGCTGCTGCGTTGGGCGCTGCGTTGGCCTGGGCGTTGGGTGCGCGGTCTGTTCCTCGCCGCCGCCGCCGTCAGTGTCATCGTCAGCGCCGCCGCCATATATAATGGGCTCTTGCGCCGCGGGGGGCGTAAGCTCCGGCCCGGCTTCCTGTTCGATATACTTCTTGACTTCGATGGTAACGGACATGCTATCCGCCAGACGCTCGTTCAGGTTCTGCCGCAAAGCTATGCCGGTATTCGTAAACCATGCCTCGTCCGGCGCATCGATGCTGACCGATACCTTGCCGCCGTCCGACAGGAAGCCTAGCGCGATCGCCCTATCGACAAGGTCGTCTGTGGCCTGTCCAAGGGGCTTGTTTCTAAATACGTAGCCGTCTATAAGCGTGCCTCCGTCCTCGTTCAGCCCCTCAAGAGCGACTACGGCGTCCTGTCTATTGACCTCCATGCGTACTTGAGGATTGATGCTCAAATAAATCGAAGCGATCGGAGCCAGATAGTTGCTCCAATACAGCGTAAACGCTAGCACGAGACAAGCCGCCAACGAGCCTATGGCCGCCGCGGCGCGCAGCGGGAACGTCTTCGTTTCCGCATGCGGGAGCGGGATAATATGCTCGATAGATTGGCCGGCTTCATAGTTTTTATTCGCTATTTTGAGGAAGCGTCCCGCCTCGTCAAGCGCCACGCAGTAGCTCAGGTGCGTCTCCATTATAAGATACGTCATACCGCCGCGCCTCCTTCCGTGCGGGGGGGTGTAAAAACCTGCTTCAAGTGCCCCCGGATGATTTCGTAGCCGTTGGAATAGATGATCATGAGCGCTATCAAGTACTTCCTATGGCGCTCAAGCGTCTTGCGCTCCACGCCGGAGCCTGCCGAGAGCCCCGCTATAGGCAGCCTTTTCAGGCGTTTCAGTTCGTCTATGAATTCCGGGTTGCTTTTTGCAACGCAAAGCGCCTTATGGCAAGCGGCCAGCGTGCGCTCCTGCTTTGGACAGTTGTCGGCGATATCCGTTAGCGTTACGCCGAATTCCATGAGCTGCTTCGTCAGCTCCGCAATTTCCCGCCGCGTAGCGTCCCGCGCGCCCGCACGCTCGTAGGCGTCGGTTTTGTCCGCAAGCATATCGCCCAGCGCGCCGCGATCCCCTTGTACCGGCTCGTCCAGCGACGAAACGTTTGCGTGCCGCTTTTCCTTGCGGTAATAGTCGATAAGCTTGCGGCGAAGGACTACGGCGGCATAGCTCAAAAACGCGCCTCGCAGCTTCGAATAGCTCTCTATAGCCTCGTGAAAGGCGATCATAGCTACGCTCATCTCGTCGTCCCGATCCGTTACGATTCGTCCCACGGCCTTTGACGCCTCCGACCGGATAAACGGCAGATAGGCGCGGATCAGCTCGTCGGCCAATATGCTGTCGCCTTTTGCGGAATAGACCCGCTCCGCGGTTAAGGCGTCCCCTTTCATAGCCTCACTCCTATTCAGCTATAGATTACGCAGCCGGAAACATTTTTTCGGGGTATCACTCGCGAACATATTTTACCATTTGCGATATGTTTCGCCAAGCGCTATATTATAGCGCTTCAGGCAATTTGGAGATAGCGTTATTCAGCGTTAAAATTCTCTAAAAACGCGAATTCTGTATTTACAAATCTCCATTCCATAGATATACTGAGATAAATCATTGAATTTATTGGAGGTATTATTATGAGACAATCACTGCCCTTTAGCCTGGACGCTACGCCCGAAGCTGATGCGCTCCCAAAGAAGCTGAATTTTTCGCTTACGCAAGGCGACTTCAACGCTTCCCAATTTTTGATCCATGTGTTTTCAAACGGCGAAGAGATCGACTATGCCGAGGTTGACGAAATCGAGGCCGTTTTCATTAAGCCCGACGGAGAGCGCGTCGTCGGAACCGCACGGGTCAGCTCGGAAGGGATCGTCTACGATGTTGGTTCGACGGAGCTAGAGGCTCCCGGCATGGTGGTCGGAACTATTCAGCTATCCGTGCCTATGGCTTCGCGCCTGACGACGCAACGCTTCGGGTTTGTCGTTCTCGGCGATCCTACCCTTCCAGCAGCGAAAAAGAGCGAGAGCAAAATTCCGAAAATCGACGGAGTGCTGTATGATCTTCGGGCGAGGGGCGAAGCGCTTAGCGCGCTGATCGAAAAATTGGACAAAATCGTTGCGGCCGGGATTAAGCAAGGCAAATCGGCGTATGAAATTGCCAAGATCTGCGGCTTTACAGGTACGGAAGAAGAGTGGCTTGAGACGCTTAAAAACGGTCCGGTTGGCCCGCAAGGCGAGCGGGGCCCGCAAGGCGAACAGGGAGAGCGTGGGGCACAAGGCGAAACAGGGCCAAAAGGCGACGCGGGCGAACAAGGGCCGCAAGGCGAACAGGGGCCGAAGGGCGACGCCGGAGAACAAGGGCCGCAAGGCGACGCGGGCAAACAGGGGCCGCAAGGCGAAAGAGGGCCGCAAGGCGAGCAAGGCTTGCAAGGCGAAACCGGCCCGCAAGGCGAACCCGGCCCTAAAGGCCTCGCCGTGCACGATATTGCCGCTATTGGCGGCGCTTCCCTACGCATAGATGCCCACAGCGGCTTCGAAGTCACATCGACCGAACTAACCGCCGCCGACCTGGATATTGGATCGGCTTTCGAGATGGGCAAGGATTACTATGTCTACCTTTGCGAGCCGGACACGTTCAAGATATCGCTCGATGCAAACACGCCAATTGGCTTCGATCCAAGCAACTGCCATAAAATCGGCGGCTTTCACTTCGGCAAGAACCGGCGCGTAAACGCCGCCATGCAGCCCGTGAACGCTTCAGGGCAAGCGCGCGGGAGCGGCTGGGAAAGCAACGTCTACGACGGCATCGTGCCGCGCAGCGTCTGGACGCTTACGCACAGGCCAAAGTGCGCACCGGAGGGGATGGTGTATCTTGCAAGCGGCACATGGTTCAGCATATATCTCATGAGCAGTGACGGAAACGGCGGTTTATGTTCCAAGTATAACCAACTGCCGGCAACTGGAACGGAGGGGCTGAACTGGTACGACTTTGTTGAACAGCTTGCGGCCGTAGGCATGCGCCTTCCGAACTACGCGGAGTTTTGCGCGGCGGCGATGGGAAGCCCGCAAGGGCAAGACAACAATATAATGGCTTGGACAGATAGAACGAATAGCGGCCGCACAACGACGGGAAATGTTGCAAACGCCGTTTCTTCCATAGGCATTCGCGACGCAGTAGGCAATGCTTGGAAATGGACTTCCGATTTTTTTACAGAACCGCTTAATGGCGCTTTAACATGGTTTGATGTCATGCCAAATCAAAGCCGCGGGCAACTGTATATGTATTCGCCCAACAGTCTTCGCCCTATAGCGGCTGGCGGCAACCACCGCGAGCACGTACGCGCCGGTTCGGCTTGTGTAAACAGTAACCGGTTGCCATGGGATACGTCTATTCAAGCTGACGTCGGCGCGTTCGGCGTATGCGAGAGTTTGTAGGAGGCGCCCGGGCAAAATGCTTGGACATGCGGGGGATATATGATATACTAGGGCGTATTTAACGGAGATTTGGAGATACAGTGTGAAACTGCGCATACATCTTTTAACGTTTTTCCGCTATAGGGAGCTTCTGGCGGAGCTCGTTAAGCGCGATATAAAGGTACGCTATCGCCGGAGTGTTTTGGGCATGATTTGGAGCGTGCTCAACCCGCTTTTGACGATGCTCGTTATGAGCTTCGTTTTTTCCAACATATTCCGCAATAACCTTCCAAACTTTCCCGTCTATTTACTGACGGGGCAGCTGGTTTTCAGCTTTTTTTCCGAGGGAACCAACCGATGCATGTCGAGCATCATCGAAAACCGGTCGCTGCTGCTAAAAGTCTATATCCCAAAATACATTTTTCCAATGTCGCGCGTAAGCGCCTCGCTGGTAAATATGCTGTTCTCGCTTATAGCGCTTGTAATCGTCATGATCTTTACGGGGACGCCGCTGTCGTGGACGATGCTGTTGGTGCCGTTACTGTTTGTTTATCTATTTACGTTTGTGCTAGGCATGGGGCTTTTGCTTTCATGCCTGGCCGTATTTTTCCGGGATGTGCTCCATCTATACGGCGTTGTGCTCACGGCCTGGATGTACGTTACGCCGATCTTTTACCCTGTTGAGATTTTACCCGAAATCGGACAAGTCCTTGTACGCTTCAACCCCATGTTCCACTATGTGCGCTTCATGCGCCACTGTATCTGGGCGCAGGAATGGCCAGTTTTCAATATGCACGCGTTTTGTATCGGATTTTCGCTTATAGCGCTGAGCGCGGGGCTCTATGCGTTCTTCAAGAATCAGCACAAGTTCGCGCTTAATTTATAGGTAACGAGTATGCAGAAAGCAGTAATTGTTTCAAACGTCTCAATGCGGTTCCGCATGAATCGCGAAAGGGTCGACAGCCTGAAGGAATACGCTATCAGGCGCTTGAAGAAGCAGCTCACGTACGACGAATTCTGGGCGCTTCGCGATGTAAGCGTGACGGTTGAAAAGGGCGAGAATCTTGGCATTATCGGCCTTAACGGCAGCGGCAAGAGCACGCTCTTGAAGATAATCGCCGGCGTTTTCCGGCCTACAAGCGGCAAAGTCGAGGTTCATGGCGATATGGCGCCGCTAATCGAGCTGGGCGCGGGCTTCGACTCCAATCTTACCGCGCGGGAGAACGTCTTCCTAAACGGCGCGGTTTTAGGATGCAGCCGTGCGTTTATGAGTACGCGCTTCGACGAAATAATCGATTTTGCGGAGCTCGGGGAGTTTGTCGACGTGCCGGTTCAAAACTTTAGCTCGGGCATGGTCGCGCGGCTCGGTTTCTCGATTGCGACGCTGGTGCGCCCCGAGATACTGATCGTGGACGAGATCCTCTCCGTCGGCGATTTTAAATTTCGGCAAAAGTGCCAAAAGCGCATGCGCGAGATGATGTCCGAAGGCACGACGGTGCTATATGTCGGCCATTCTGCGAACATCGTCAAAGATATCTGCGATAAAGCGCTTTGGCTCGAAAAGGGCGAGGCGCGCATGTATGGCGATGCGGAAGAGGTTTGCTCCGCATACGAAGCGACAGGTAACGTGGAGGCGGAGCAATGAAAGGCATAATACTCGCCGGCGGCGCCGGGACGCGCCTGTACCCGTCCACGCTGGCCGTATCCAAGCAAATACTTACCATCTACGATAAGCCGATGGTCTACTATCCGCTTTCGACGCTCATGCTTGCCGGAATACGCGAGGTTTTGATCATCTCTACCCCGCGGGATCTACCCATGTTTCAGGCGCTTTTGGGCGACGGCGCGCAAATCGGCATGCAATTCGCGTATAAAGTACAAACCGAGCCCCGCGGCTTGGCGGACGCGTTTATACTGGGCGAGGAATTTATATGCGGCGACAATGTCTGCCTCGTTTTGGGCGACAATATCTTCTACGGCTACGGCTTTACGGGCCGTCTGGAGGCCGCGGCAAAGCGCGAAAGCGGCGCGACGATTTTTGGCTACCACGTCAGCAATCCGAAGGAATTCGGCGTAGTAGAGTTTGACGAATCCGGAAACGTGCTTTCCATCGAGGAAAAGCCCGAAAAGCCGAAGTCGAACTACGCCGTGCCCGGGCTGTATTTTTACGATAGCCGCGTCTGCGATATCGCGAAGGGGCTTACTCCGTCGCCGCGCGGCGAAATCGAAATCACCGGCGTAAACAACGAATATCTCCGGCTGGGCGCGCTGAAAGTGGAGCTGTTCGGGCGGGGCATGGCTTGGCTGGATACGGGTACGCACAAGGCCATGCTCGACGCTGCAAATTACGTGGAAGCCGTTCAAACACGCCAAGGGCTCTACATCGCGTGCATTGAAGAAATAGCCTATCGCAAGGGCTTTATCGGGCGGGAGGCGCTAATAACGCAGGCGAAGCGCTTAAAAGCGACGGACTATGGGCAATACCTAAAAAGAATCGCCGAGGAGCGTCTATGAGGCTCTTAGTTTTAGGCGCTGACGGCCAGCTGGGCAGAGAACTGTCCGAACTGCTTTCAAAGGGCGAAGCGGGCCCGTTTACGCTGCCCGGAGCCTTTATCGGAGCCGATGTGCGCTTAGTAGATATCGATACGCTGGATATTGTAAGCGCCGGGGCAACGCGCGCGTACTTTGAGGAATTCGCGCCGGATTTAGTTATAAATTGCGCCGCGTATACCAACGTCGACGGCTGCGAGACGAACAGGGATACGGCGTTTCTCGCGAATGCCGTCGGCGCGCGCAGCGTCGCCGAGGCGTCTTGCGCTGTTGGAGCGCAGCTCGTACATATATCCACAGACTACGTATTTCCCGGCACGGGCAATACGCCCTACGCCGAATGGGACGCGACCGGCCCTACGAGCGTCTACGGCAAGTCCAAGCTTTTGGGAGAAAGCTACGCGCGCGAGGCGTGTTCCCGTACGTATATTATACGTACGGCCTGGCTTTATGGCCGCCATGGCAAGAATTTCGTAAAGACCATCATTCGCGTTGCCAAGGAGAAGGGCAAGCTCACCGTCGTAAACGACCAGCTCGGCAACCCGACGAACGCGCTGGATTTAGCGTACCATATCCTTAAAATAGCGCTATGCGGGCGGTACGGCGTCTATCATGTTACAGGCAACGGCGTCTGCTCCTGGTACGAGTTCGCGCTCGAAATAATACGCTTAGCGGATATCGATTGCGAGGTCGTACCTTGCCGGACGGAGGATTACGCCAGCCCCGCGAAGCGTCCGGCCTTTTCCGCGCTCGGACACATGGCGCTTAGCGCGTCGGTTGGCGACGAAATGCGCCCATGGAAAGAGGCGCTTGAGGATTTCATACTATCTGGAGGGCATGAAGCGTGAAAACGTATCTAATAACAGGCGGCGCCGGGTTCATCGGCTCGAACTTCGTGCTATATATGCTAAAAAAGCACGAGGATATCCGCATTATTAATCTTGACAAGCTCACCTATGCGGGCAATCTGGCAAACCTGCAAAGCATAGCCGGCGACGAGCGGCACATATTCGCGCAAGCGGACATTCGCGACGTTTTAGCCGTACGAGAGGTGTTTAAACGATACGACGTCGACGCGCTTGTCAACTTCGCGGCTGAGAGCCACGTCGACCGCAGCATCGAAAATCCGGGCATATTTGCGGACACAAACGTTTTGGGTACCGTCAACCTGCTGAACCAGGCGTTAGCGGCGTGGAGCGACGGTTCGAACGGATATAAGCCCGGCGTCAGATTCGTCCAAATCTCGACGGACGAGGTTTACGGCTCGCTTGGGCCGAGCGGCCTCTTTACCGAGCAAACCCAGCTCGACCCGCACAGCCCCTATTCCGCAAGCAAAGCCTCGGCCGATCTTTTCGTAAAGGCGTACGCCGATACCTTTAAGCTGCCAGTAAATATTACGCGCTGCTCCAACAACTACGGGCCCTACCAGTTCCCGGAAAAGCTAATACCCTTGATGATCCATAACGCGCTGAACTATAAGCCGCTGCCCGTCTACGGCGACGGGTTAAACGTACGCGATTGGATCTACGTTAAGGATCATTGCGAGGCGATAGACCTTGTGCTGCAAAACGGCGTTCCGGGCGAAACCTACAATATCGGCGGGAACAACGAGCGTACTAACATCGCCATCGTCAAGACGATTCTGGCGTATCTAAACAAAAACGTCGATGCTTCCATCGACGAAAGCTTGATCCGCTATGTTGAAGACCGCAAGGGGCACGACCGCCGCTATGCCATCGATTCCAGCAAAATCGGTACATCCCTCGGCTGGGCGCCGGAGACGCCTTTCGAACGCGGGATCGAGAGGACGATCGAATGGTACCTGGAAAACAGCACATGGCTAAAAGAAGTTACGAGCGGCGCGTATCTGCAATACTACGAGCGGATGTACGGGGAAAGGTAAGGGGCGGATGCATCGATTTTTCGAGAGTTTCATTTTGCCGGTGTTTCAGGCAATAAATCCCGCCGCTATTGTCGAGGTGGGCTCCGAATACGGCTATACGACTGAAAGAATATTGCGCTATTGCGCCGAAAACGACGCCAGGCTCATAGCTATTGACCCCGCGCCGCTATTCGACGAAAGCGCGTTTAAGCTCGCTTACGGCGAAAAGTTTTCGCCCCGTACGGATCTTAGCCTGAATGTTTTGCCGGAGCTTTTGGACTACGACATAATATTGATCGACGGCGATCATAATTGGTATACCGTTTACCACGAGCTGCTGTGCGTCGAAGCATGCGCGCTAAAGCGCGGCCGATGGCCCGTCGTGCTTTTTCATGATGTCGATTGGCCCTATGCTAGGAGGGATTTGTACTACGTGCCGGAGACCATCCCGGCCGAATATAGGCATCCATATTCCACGAAGGGCCTCAAGCCCGGACAAAGTGAGCCGGTAGACGACGGCGGGGTCAACTATGGCATTTCCAACGCAGCCCACGAAGGCGGGCCGAAGAACGGCGTATTGACCGCGATCGAAGACTTTATCGAGCATTCCGAAACTAATTTTCGTTTTATCGTGGTTGACGGCTTCAGCGGGCTGGGCATTCTTGCTTCGCACGAAACGCTTGAAGCGAAAAGCGATTTAGCGCGGCTTCTAAACGAATTCGAATTGCAAGGCGGCATGCTGAGTCATGTCGCAAAGCTGCAGGAGAGCATAAACCAGTCTCTATTCGAAGACGCGAATAAAACGCTTGCGCTGGCGCGTAAAGACGCTGAAATCGATACGCTTAGGCAGCAGCTGCAAGCGACGCTCGATTCTCGCAGATGGAAAATCGGCAACGCGATCGGAAACGCGTTCGACGCGCTTACGCTAAAGCGCATGCGAAAAAAAGAGCGTGAATAGGCCGGGAGAATTTTATGGGTAAAATTGCGCTCACTAAAACGCCTATCGACGGGCTTTTAATCGCCGAGCCTCAAGTTTTCAGCGACGCGCGCGGCTACTTCACGGAGACGTACAGTAGGCGCGACTTTCAGGCATTGGGTTTGTCTATGGACTTCGTTCAGGACAATCAGTCCCGCTCAAAAAAGGGCGTGCTGCGCGGGCTGCACTTTCAAAAGAAACACCCGCAAGGCAAGCTTGTGCGCGCCATTTCGGGCGAGGTGTTCGACGTGGCCGTGGATATCCGTGAAGGCTCTGCAACGTTCGGAAAATGGTTTGGCGTTGTCCTTAGCGGCGAGAATAAAAAGCAGTTTTATATACCCGAAGGTTTCGCTCATGGCTTTTTGGTATTGTCGGATACGGCAGAGTTCGCCTATAAATGCACGGCGTATTACGACCCGCTCGACGAGGGCGGCATCATATGGAACGACCCGGATATCGGCATAGAATGGCCTGAGACGGGCCTTTCGCCGGAGCTAAGCGCGAAAGACGCGGGGCTTTTGCGGTTGGCTGATATTATATGAAACTATGCACCTTGCTCCAGCGCAAACAGTTCACTTACATATTCTTTGATAAGAACCTGCTCATCCCCGGAAAAATAATGCAGCGAAGGCTCTCCGGTCAGTCCGCTTTTGCGCAACGTATATACCAAAGCTCCAACCGCGCGTATCAATTGCCCGATAAACTCGTCCGACGCGTTGTATTTATATTTGACGTCGCGCGCAATTGTCAGCGCGCCGACTTTTAAACCTTTCATCAGCTTCGCCAACGCTTCATAGTCTTCGCGTTTATCGTTTATGCCCGGCATAACGATGTATTTTAAGGTTATCTGACTGTCCTCAATGCAACATTGGTGATAGCTCTCAAGGTTTTTGCAAACCTCCAGAAAATTGTCGCGACCCTTTACTTTATGCCAAGTTTCCCGCGTCCCGGCGTCGATCGAAAGATTGATGCTGGAGTTTGGATTTGACGCGAGATTGGCCCCGATCTTTTCGTCGAACCGGAAGCAGTTCGTAAAAAACGTCGCCTGAGAATCCCCTACAATATCTATTAGCCTGTCTTTATACGGATGAAGAGTAATCTCGCCGCATGAAACCTGAAAAACAACGTCGGGCGAAATGAGCCCGTTGTCTTTAGCGTACGCCAGCGCGTCGAAAGCCTTTTCATAGGATTCCAGGACAGCGGGATTTTTGAAGGCCGCGCCGTCATTTTTATGAGCGCCGCAGTAGACGCACTTGGCGTCGCACGGCGAAGGATACATGGAAAGGTTGACAAACTTGATGAGCTCGGAATTATGCCAATTCCGCAAAGTATAATGAGAACAATTCAAGCAGCCTCTCGAATGCTCGCGCTTGATTTCGCCGGCATTTCCGCCGTCATGGAAACGCCCTTCTGCCACTACGCCCGCGAACATTTCCTCGAAATACGCCATTGTATCCTTGCCTGTTTTCCCTAGCGCGGCTCTGGGAATATCGAGCGGCTCGCAGCACAGGCTAATGGGCAAATTGTCTTCCGAAACGATGTTGCCATTGATGATAAAGGAATGTCTGCTTATTAGATCGCAGCTATAGCTCAGCGGCTGCTCGTCCCCGTTTACCGGCTGCCCTTTAAACCCCTCGGTGCTCTCCCGCATGAAAAGCACCTTCAGCGTCATGACCATTAATTTGATATCCTGCAAGAGCGAGAAATTTTCGATGTAAAACAAATCCATATTCAGCTTGTCGCGCGGAGTTGTATTGTAACGCCCGTAGATTTGCGCATAGCCCGTAAGGCCCGCCTTGGCCTTTAGCCGGAGATCGAATTCCGGCAATTCTTTCGTGTACGACGCGTAAAACTCGGGGCGCTCCGGGCGCGGGCCGACGATAGACATATTGCCAGCGAGAATATTGAAAAGCTGCGGCAGCTCGTCGAAGCGGATGGTTCGCAGGAATTTACCGATTTTCGTTATGCGCTCGTCCCCGTTTTCTGCCATTTGCGCGCCGTTTTGCTCGGCGTCCACGCGCATTGAGCGGAACTTGCAGACCTTGAATTCTTTGCCGCCTTGCGTCAGCCGCGCCTGGCGAAAAAGCACCGGCCCCCCGTCTTGTAATTTTATAGCCAGCGCCGCGACGCCCATGAACGGGCTAAGCACGACGAGCGCCGCAATGCTGAAAATAATATCCACGGCGCGCTTTACCATGCGCTGCTCCTGCGTCATATCGGCATTGCGGCAGAGCAAAACAGGCGTATCGAATATTTGCGTCTGGTTCGCGGAATTCATCGCTACGTCCATTGCGGAAGGGATGATATTGATGCGCTTGCCCGCCTTGTAACAATGGTCGAAGAGCCGCCTGCGCAAGTCCTCGGGAATCGTACCGATTAGGACGGAGCCGTAGGGCGTTATCGCTTTTATGATTTCATCAAAAGGCATGTCCGCCGCGACGGCGCCAACGATCTTGAAGCGCTCCTGAATCGAGCGCATCTTATTCAGCGTCGCCTGGTCGTCCTTGGAATCGGATACTACGGCGATAACCTCGCGCACGGGGTGGATTTTGAAATAGACGCGGTTTAGCCAATAGCAGGCGAACACCGCGAGCGCCCACTGCGCCGCCATGATAAGCAGCATCGGCATTGCTGGCAATATCTTGAACGCGATGAGGCAGAACATGAGATACATGACGAAGTCCGTTATGAAAATGGATAACATGGAGGAATAGACAAGGCTCCCAAGCCTCTGTACGCCGACGCGCATGCCGCCGTAGATGCTCATGAACAGCAT
>DBDD01000098.1:11710-11888 GCA_002293365.1 Christensenella sp. UBA941
GCCAGCCGACGAAGAATACGGCGCTCAAGGCGACTACATAGACCGCCCGCAGGATAAGCAAGAGCACGCGGCGATAACGTTGCATCAGGAAAGCGCCTCCAAAACGACAAATATATGCTTATTTTAGCCGATTGCGCGGCTTTTGGCAAGCGAAGGGCGGGAGCAGAGCCCCTACCCT
>DBDD01000028.1 GCA_002293365.1 Christensenella sp. UBA941
GCGAACTGTGTTCGCCCGTGGATGTCGGAATACCTTTGCGTGGGTATCGCCTGCGGGCGGTACCACCCCGCCCGAAGGCGGATTATTTACGCCGATACGTCCAAATACTTCGTCTTCACCGCCAGCGGCTTGAATTCCTTGCCGCCGGATTCGTAGAACTTGCCGAAGTATTCGATGTACTGCAAGCGCGCGGCATGCACGAACGCGCCGAGGGTGTTCAGCACGAGGTTGAATAAATGTCCGCCGATCATTATGGCGACGGTGAATACCCAGCCCACACCGTTCGCGCACATCATCGCCAATGTGTTCATGACTTGGCCGATAACGCCCGTCGCGAGGCCGAGCGCGAACAGACGCGCGTAGGAGAGCACGTCGGACAGGTAGCCCGTTACGTTATACAGCGCGAGCAGCCCGGACGTGAACTTTTTGAAGATGTTTTTCTGGTGCCGCCCCTGCGTAAGCAAAAGCGCGAGGGCGCTCGCCAGCGCGACAACTGTGCCTATCGTGCCGATAATTGCCGGCAGCCCCAGCATAGGCGCGGCGAGGAGAATCAGGCCCAGTATAAGCGTAATCCACACGCCCGTATCGAATATGGCGGAAAACGCCTGGCCCGACTTGAAGTCCATGTACATCTTCACGCACATGCCCGCGATAAGGTGCAACAGCCCCAAGCCGAAGCACAGCCCGAGCATGAGCATGGACTCGCCCATCGGGTTTAGCAGCAGCGCCGCGCCGCGTATAGGGTCGATGTAGCTGAAGTCTATGCCGAACCAGCCGCCGAACAGCGCGCCCCATATAAAAGTAGAGATGCCGCCGTAGATCAAAACGCCGACGAGCTTTTTCATCGTGCCGCGCGGGCGCATGAACTTGTTGAACAAAATCGAGCCGATGGCTAATATGATGCCGTATCCGGCGTCGGATACCATCATCCCGAAGAACATCATATAGAACGGCGCCATAAGCGGCGTCGGGTCGAGTACGCGCGGATTCGGGCGGGAGAACAGATCCGTCACCATTTCATGCGGCCCGGCGAACCCGCCGTTTTTCACGACGGAGGGCGGCGTTTCCTCCGGAAGCGGCGCGCGGAATTCGGCGAAATAGTCTTCCGTAATAGCCGCGACGGCCTTTTCAACCGCCTCGACCGTATCGTAGCGCGTCCAGCCCGTAAGGATGAACGCGGAATCGGTATAGAGCAGTTTCGCCCTTGCGGCGGCGCGATCCCGTTCGATTTGGGTCTTGTCGTGCGCCTTCATGAAGCCGGGCCTTTCGCGCTCGGATAATTCCCTGGCCTTGGCGTTGAGTTCGTTTATCTCGGCGTCGATCCGGGCGATATGCGCCTCGTTTTGCGCGATAATATCCCTCGGATAGCCCGTAAGCTTCGGGAACGCGGCGTCGGCGAACTGGATCGAGCGCAGGAATTCATACAGGCCGTCGAGCTCGGTATTGTGGCATATTGCCAGCACGGCGCGCATGGAGCCCGCCTCGCCGTAGCGAAGCATAACGGCTTCGCCCTCGTAGGAGCTCAGCGCCTCCGCCGACTTATCCGGCACAAATCCGGCGATAACAGCGACATTCTCGGTATTGTTGAGGTTCTCTATACGCTCGTCCATCCCGACCCATGGCGCGAACTGTTCGACCAGACCGGAAATTTGGGCGCGCTCCGCGGAAAGCGCCGACAGCCGCGCTTCGATTTCGGCGGCCGAAAGCGCGTCTTCCGAAAGCTCGAAATTTGTAAGCTCGGAAAGCTTCGTTTGCTGGCGCGGCGTAAGCATGCCTTGTTTTTTAGCGGCATGAGCTTGTAAAAACTTAACCGTGCCCGAAAGCTTGCCAAGGCGGTTTTCGAGTTCGCTTAAGGCCCCGGCAGCGTCTTCTTCGGAAGCTTCGGGGGCGATTAGCTCCACGCAGCCGAGCTTTTGCAGCGCGACGAGGATGGCTTCCTCGTCCTGCCGCAACGCCGCGAGCGTGAAATGTTTCATCGGGACGATCATACGGCTTTCACGATCCTTCCGAGAATATCGGCGGTAGCTTCCGGTAATTTTGCGCGGGCGCTCGTAAGCTCCGCTTCATGTTCGTTTGCGCGCAATTGGCGAAGGGCTGACGCTTCGTTTTTAGCAAGCTCGTCCGCAACCGCAAGCTTTTTATCCGCGTCCTCATGGGCCGCTTTTAAGCGCGCCGCCTTTGTCTCGTCCGCCTTTAAACGCGCGTCGCGCAACGCGCTTTGGGCCTTTTGCGCAGCGTCGCGCTTGAGCTCCTTCGCTTCGTTTTCAGCACGCTGGATCGTTTCGAGTATGGTCAAGCCGTGCACCGCCTTTCGAGCTGTTAAGTCGATTCAATGAATTGGGATAATCCTGTATAAAATGTCAGCCTCAAACATTTTAACAAGTTCGAGGCCGCATTTCAAGGTTCTTTGTTAATAATAATACAAATCATTATGCAATTTTAACGGTTTTTACTGAATTTTTACTTTGTGCCGTAAAGCCTATCGCCGGCGTCGCCCAATCCGGGGACAATATAGCCGTGCTCGTTTAGCCTTTCGTCGATAGCGGCGACATAGAGCTCGACGTCCGGATGATCCTTCATCAGCCGCGAAACGCCCTCCGGACAGGCTATCAGCGAAACGAATTTTATAGACGTGCAGCCCGCCTTTTTGATGTAAGAAACGGCCTCGCTCGCCGTGCCGCCCGTGGCGAGCATAGGGTCGAGGACGATCAGATCCCGCTCGGAAACGTCGGAGGGAAGCTTGCAGTAGTATTCGACGGGATTGAGCGTATCCGGATCGCGGTAAAGGCCGATATGCCCGACCCTAGCCGTCGGCACTATGCGCAGCATACCGTCCACCATCCCCAGCCCCGCGCGTAAAATGGGTATAATGCCGAGTTTCTTGCCCGAGATTGCGCGCGTCTTCGTCTTGCAAATCGGCGTTTCGATTTCGATCTCTTTGGTTGGGAGGTTGCGCGTAACTTCATACGCCATGAGCATCGAAAGCTCCTCCACGAGCTCGCGGAATTCCTTGGAACCCGTCTGCTTATCGCGCAGGAGCGAAAGCTTGTGCTGAATTAAAGGATGATCGAATACGACCGGATTTTGCCTCATTTGTGATACTCTCCTGAATTAATTTTTAAAATTCTCCAGCGCCATGATCTTATTCACGCGGCGTTCGTGGCGCCCGCCCAAAAAATCGGTTTGAAGAAACGCCCGCAGGATATCCTTTGCCAGCTCCGCCCCGACGATACGCCCGCCGATCGCCAATGCGTTTGCGTCGTTATGTTCGCGCGCAAGCCGCGCGCTTGTGGCGTCCGAGCACAGCGCGCAGCGCATACTAGGAATCTTGTTCGCGGCGATCGAAATGCCTATACCCGTCCCGCAGACCAGCACGGCCTTATCCGCGCGCTCCGCGAGCATCATGCGCACGGCCTTTTCGGCGATGTCGGGATAATCGGCGCTGTCCGGCGTAAAAACGCCGGCGTCCAGCGCCTTGTAGCCTAGCTCCTTCGCGTATCCGAGCAAAACGGCCTTAAGCTCATACCCTCCGTGATCCGCCCCAAACACAACCGTGCAGCTATTCTTTTGGGTCAGAGCCATGCCGTTAGTCTCATTCGTCGTAGCCATTTTGACTATCTCTTGGGTCATGCCCTCTCCTTAAGGTCTCGCGCTTCTTCGCGCTGTATGCGCTTTACGAGGCCCAAAAGCGCCTGCTTTATCTCGTTTGCGCATTCGATATAGTCTTCAAGCGGCTGTCTAAACGGGTCGGTAATATTAAATTCGCCCCCGTCGCCCGGAAAGCCGTCTGCATGCACGATATAGCCCTTGAGCGTATGCGTTTTATCTTCCGCCTCGGGAAAAATCGCGTTCAGCTCCTCAAGGTGGTGCGTTTCCATGGTAAGAATTAAGTCGGCCTCGTCCACTAGCTCCTGCGTTACGCTCTTGGCTTTATGGCGCTTGGGCTTGATATCCATAAGCTCCAGCGCCTGGGCGGCGGATTCCGTCATCGAAGCGCCGTCGATCGCCATCATGCCCGCGGATTCGGCCTGTATATCCGGTAAATCCTCGTCCTGTTCGAGTATTTCGCGCAGTATGGCTACGGCCATAGCGCTTCGGCAAGTATTGCCGGTGCAAACGAATAG
>DBDD01000061.1:0-22844 GCA_002293365.1 Christensenella sp. UBA941
CTCGCCGCAGGCTCAAACGCAAAAATTATTATCAAAGGAACGGTAATCAGAAACGCGGCGGGCAGCTTCGCCAACACGGCCGCCGTCGTCACGCCGACCCCACGGCCCGGCGGCGTTACTACGCCTGTCACAGCTACTACGCCGCCTACCAGCGTCATTCCTATAACAAATACCACGCCGCCGGCCAGCCCCAATCCGTCAGACAACAATGGGGCAACGACCGTCAAGCCGCCCGCTGCCACACCAATTCCTACTCCCGTCAGGTATTGCATCGTTGTATTCCGCGACGGCGTTTGCGAGCGCGTTATGAAGATTCCCCACGGCAGTGTTTTACAGCCTCCTGCTAATCCTATGAAACGCGGCTTTGCCTTTGCGGGGTGGGACGACGCTTGTACAGGGCGTGTGTGGAACTTCGCGAATCCCGTCACAGGCAATCTGACGCTGAACGCGAGGTGGTTACGATGTCGTTAGTACAATAGCAGTCCGATTCGTCCCAAGCATCGACGCAGCCAGATCCTCTTTTGTAACGTCGTGCAAGCAGAGCATGTTTTTCAGCTTATTCCCGTGCGGTTTTGTCAAAGATATGATATACAGCCGTTCCGTGAAAGCATAAAGCTCGTAAAACGATATCAAGTCGTCAATCTCGCTCTGTGCAGCCGAGACGACGGAAAGAATCCTTTCGGAAAAGCGTTTGGCGTTTTCTATTACCCAGCGCTGATCCGAAACGATTATAACGTCCCGTTCCTTTGTGCGCTCCGCTAATTCGTCGATATGCCGCAGCGCCGATTCATTCAATTCCTGATCGTCTTCAGGCAGTAGCACAACACAATCTCGTCCCGCCGCGCCAAACTCGCGGTTTAGCCTCGTCCATAAAGAACGCCCTCGAAACGCCGCGTCCAGCCGATCCGCCATAATATATTTGCTTTTCACACTATAGCCCCAGTATCTGCTGATTTTCCATCGCCTCGAACAGCGCGCGGAATATATAGTAATCCGCGGGCGCCGTTATCTTAATGTTGTTCGGCGTAGACTTAACTGTATGCATCTTTACGCCGTATAAGCTGCATAAGTGCGCGGAATCGATCGTTCCAAAGCCGTCTTTTCGCGCCCGCTTGTATAGATCCCAAATCATACCGTAACGGAACGATTGCGGCGCTTTCGCCGAAAACATTTCCGAGCGCGGAGGCACGTCGGCGATAATGTCGCCGTTCAAGCGAACCACGCTCTCCGAAGCGGCTTCAACAGTAATCGCGGATCCGCATTCCCGCACTTTCGCGATGTTCTCCGATATCAGCCATGCGTTGACAAACGGGCGGACGCCATCGTGAATCAACACGATATCGTCGGGCGAGCATTTCCCCTCCAAGGCCTCCAGCCCGTTATAGATCGACTCGTCGCCGCCCGAGCCGCCCGGTACGATTCCGATCACCTTCTTATACTCGTTAACGCGAAGCAAGCGCTCCAATATCGGAATCCAGCTTTCAAGGCATACGACTTGTATGGAGTCGATTTGAGGATGGCGCTCAAAGTGCTCCATCGTATAGAGGAGAACCGGCTTGCCGTGCAGCTCCAAAAACTGCTTGGGCTTGGCCTGTGAGTTCATCCTTTGTCCCGTGCCGCCGGCGAAGATCAGCGCCGTCGTCATAGTTTTCGCCTCCTATCCGAATACCCGCCGCTTTACATAGTCGTAAATCGCCTGCCCCGCCGTGCCGTTGGCATTCACATTTACTGTTTGGGCGATTTCAGCGCGCCGAAGCGCCATAGCTCTCACTTCGTCCGAATCGCCGTATCGAACGAGAAAGTTGAGGTAATCCTCCAGACGCTGGCCGGGCGATTCGGTATAAAAACAGTCCAGCTCCGTTTGCAGCCTGTTCTCTTCGAGAACGAACTTGCTTGCGGCCTGGGCGTTCAAGCTCGCCTCCGCTTCGGGCGGATATTGGAGCTTTTCTTTCCGCCATGTCTTCGTTTCGCAGTTGTATTCGACGAGCGCCACTTCTCTTGGGCTATAGGCATAAATGCTATCGTCCAGCGCCTGTACCCAAAGGTATTTCCAGTCGGGAAAACCATCTTGAGCCCGGCAATTGGCCTCGAATTCCTCCGATATAGATATTTCATTGGAATGGATATTAATTTTTATTGCGTGCTTCGCGGTTATCGGCAAAAGCCATATATATCCGCCGCAAAGTACCGGCGAAAGAAACAGGCGTTCCACTTCGCCGGCTCTTAAGAACAAATCGTTAAATTCCATGATGTCCCCCGTTTGAGGGTTCCATTTAACGAGCGGCGTTGTATCGCGAAGCGGCGTCAGCCAAAAATACTCGCCGTCAAAAATAATACCGTGATAGCCGAAATCCTTTTGCCCAGCTTCATACATGTGATGCGTACACGTTTCCATGTTGAATTCGACAACAATATTCGTACCTGGCGACGTAAACCAAATGGATGAATCGGCCACGCAGCATCCTCCAACACTTTGTTCATGGCCAACTCTTGCTTTTAGCGGCTCAAGCCAATCGGAGTAGAAGCCGAGCTCGCCTGTTAGCGCGTTTAGCCGCATGATTGTCTGAGAGACGCATGGCGTAAAAAAGATAAAATCGCCATAGGCATAAGATCTATAGAACTTATAACGCTTCGTTTCGCCTCTATCCTCTTCGAAGCCGATATACGACAATTCGCCCGTTTTAAGATCGTACTTCGCTATATCGGACGCGGAACGCGGTATAAAATAAAGCGCTCCGTTATGCTCAACAGGCGCGCCGTATAAATCCAACGCAAAACCCGAGCCTTCTTTGAAGAGGCCGCAAACCCACTCCGTCTTCCATGTGGTTTTGTTCAGCTTTAGCAATATGCTTAGATTGTGGTCGACAAACACTAGGCTTTCGCCGCCGTCGTGGAGATTCAAGAAAAAGAGGTTCGAATCGCTGCGTTTGCAGGTTTCCATATCCTGCGCCATAATAGGCTTGCCCGTCGAGCGAAACAGGGCAAGCATAGAGCCCCAATCGCCGTAATAAGCGTCTGTACACGCGATTGCCCTATGAGGATCCGGCGTATCGTCGTAAATCCCCCAGCCCTGAGCTTGATATTCTTCTACGAGCCGCACGTATTCGAGAAACTCCGCGCTAGAACGCATGGATTGATAAATCGCCTCGGTCAGCGGATGCGGACGCCACCATAGCGCAACGTCGCCGCGATTTTTAAACGTCTCAAGCACATAGCGCAGTTTTATAAAATATGCTTTGTTCGCTAGCAGTGCGCCTATCGACGTATTGTATAGCACAACCTTTTTCTTTTGCCCGTCCGCGCCCGAGATCAAGCGCCGCCACGATTCCGGAACAGTATAATCGCTTGAATTGCGATTGATCACCGCGTCGAATTTCGGGCTTCCAAGCGTGATAAATTTATCGGCGGGCTTGCCGAATTCATTTCCGTACACCTTTTGATAATCGCTAATAAACTCCTTGCGGACGTTTTCCGACGGCAAAAATGTCTTATGCGCAAACACGCAGCCGGGGCATTGCTTATATACTTCGTTCATGCCGCCGATCGCGATATAGTATGGCACATAGCACAGCAGCTCCGTTTGCTCGCGCAATCGCTTGCTGTAATAATCCGGATGAACGCTCGTAGCGAAGTTGATCTCGTCGTATGGATTATGGATAAAAATAATATCGGGTTTCCGCTCTTCGATTTTGTATTGCCGCCAGTCGGTTATGGGAATGCTTTCCGGAAACATATCGCCGTCGCAATGCATCTTCCCCAAAGATCTATCCCTGTTTTTATCGAAATATGGAATCGGAATTACGTACGCGTCGCAGCTGGAATCGGCTTTAGCCGCCAGATATACGCTCTCCATAGAATCGAACATGCTGAGCTGATATGGGAGAAACGCGATCTCGAATTTATCGGGCTTCAGCTCGTTCCTTACACAATTCTCGATACGGTAAAGCAGCTTGCGCAGCGGCCGGATAAAACCGGCGCCATTCGTATTGGCCTCGAGGCTGGCGTTATACAGCTCTTTTGCGTACTCTTCCAATAACGAGACAGTCTCGGTTCCTTCGCCCTTGACGCCGTCCACATAGTCGCTGAGCGCCTGAGCCAAGTCCTGACTATCGGCAAGAAGCTGAATTATTGAAGCCGTCTCTTTACGCAAAGAAAGCTTCTTAATCTCGTTGATTGCCTCGGATAATGTTTCCAATAGCTCAAAAACAGTTTTTTGCTCATGCTTTCGCATTCAGTATTCCTTCCAGTCGGCAATCATGTGCCTGTACATATCGGCAAGCCCGTACTTCGGCCTCCACCCCAGCGACTTAAGCTTCTCGGCGCTTAGAGTATAGCCGGATTCCGGCGCGTAGCCTCGATTTTGAATGTCGTCCGGTATTTTGACGACAACTTTTATATTCCCGCCCGCGACATTATCCGCCACAAGCTCCGCCATCTCGCGAATCGTCATACTTGCGGCCGGATTGGCGACGTTGTACGCTTCGCCGTTTTCGCCCTTGTGCAATATAAGCAACAAGCCGCGAACAGTATCGGCAACGCAACAGTAGTTCCCTCGTGAAGCGCCTTGGGTGTGCAGCTCGATATCCGCGCCGTTTATCGCGCTGCGTGCGAATTGCGCGAAAACGCGCGTATCGTCCTTTGGCGTACCCGCGCCAAACGTCTGCGCTAAACGCGCAATCTTTACCGGAACTCCATGCTGCGCGGCATAAGAGGCGCATAGCGCTTCACACAGCCGCTTGCTTTCAGGATAGCTGCTGCGAAGCGCCAGTAAATCCAGGTATCCCAAGTCGCGCTCGCAAACCTCTTTCTTTTCCGTGCGGCCGTATATCTCCATTGAGGAAAGGTAAACTATGCCCCGGCACTTCCGCTTGCGCGCCAGTTCGAGCACATTCCGCGCGCCGTCTAACATCGTCGAGATTACGTCTACAGGCTTAGCAAGCATATCCGCCGATTTCGTTATCGCGGCGCAGTGAAAGATATAATCAAGATCGGCAATTGAATTTTCAAGCAAGAGCGGTTCGCGGATATCTCCTGAAATGAACTCGACTGCATTATTTCTCGCGAGAGCCTCGCCCTTGTCTTTATTTCTGCCGTGTGCGAATATGCGCATATTCAAGCCGTATGCCGCGCTGGCCGCCGATAAGGCGCGCGCGAGCGCTCCGCCGACCAAGCCCGTCGCGCCTGTTATCAGTACCGCGCTATTTCTAAACGCGCCCCAAGGAATGACTTTATCTTCTATAATATCGCGTATATACGAAGAAAAAACAACGCTTACCGCCATGCCAGCCTCTCCGTCGCGTATCACATTGTAAACGATCAATATGGTTCTTGTAAATTACAGCAATGTATTCTATTTTCATAAAGGATTTTGAATACATTCGCACCAATATTTTTATCAATTCCTGTATTAACCTGGTGATTTTTATAAGCATAGCATAGCGCTGATTGAAAATCAAGCGCCGGCTTGTCAGATTTTGCGGCTTAAGTAACGCGTATTAATTACGATATAATAAGTAGTCCTACTCTGTAATAAATTATATGTCTTAAAAGGATGGTACGATTGGATAAGCTAGTTTTTTTCGGCGCGGGGCTTGAAGCGACAAGGGCGCTATGCTCAAGCGTAAGGAAGCCTGAGTATTTTATCGACAACAATCCAAAGCTGCAAGGATGCTTTTTGCAAAGGATCCCCATTTTCTTGCCGGAAAAACTGCTTGAAGAGGACAAAGACGCTCTGACGATAGTCATAACCAGCAGCTATTTCGACGAAATAGCCCGCCAGCTCGAAAGCATGGGCTTTCTCTATGGGCTGCACTTTTTCCGGGCGAGCGAGTATCCGCTGAACGGGCTCGATTTCGCCTATATAGAGCTTGGGCACGTTTGCAACCTGCGCTGCGTAATGTGCGGCATTTGGCGGGAGCATAGCGTTTTATCCAAAGAGGATTTGGATACCTATCTGCAAGACCCGCTCTTCGCCAACGTCAAAGGCGTATATATACAGGGCGGTGAGCCTACGCTGTTCGACTTGGCGGGCTACGCTGATATCATGATCGGGCGGCTGCCGCTTATGAACCGCGTCGTGATGAGTACAAACGGCTATCTGGGCAACAAGGCCGCCGCGATAATCCATAAGCTTTATGACAAATTAAAGCCGCACGGTATCGTGCTTGAGCTGTCTATTTCCATCGACGGGCCGCGGGAAGTTCACGATAAGATCAGAGGGAGAGCCGGCAGCTACGACAAAGCGATTGAAACGCTAAATGAGCTTACGGAAAAGGGCGTGAACCCGCTCGTAGCCACAACGATCAGCGCGTCGAACTTATGGGATATGGATCGCTGGCTCGGCGAACTAAACGATATGCCTGTTCCCTTCATCTTTAATATCGCACAGCTGGGCAAACGGCTTGTGAACATGGATTACACGGGCTCCGTGGAGTCTTTTTCGCAGGACGAGCTGTATAAGCTGCAACTGTTCGTTTTCAAGCTGATATACAACGGCTGGCGCTACCCGAAGCTGTTAAACGGTGTGGCATATCAAAACGCGTTTGAGATCCTTTCAGGCAAGCCAAGGCGGCTGGCCTGCGGATTTAAGAACCAGGACGTTTTTTTACTGACGCACGGCGGAAAAATCGGCGCATGCTCGGCGTTTGAGCCTTCAAAAGCATCCCTAAAAGAACAGCCGGGCGGCGGGTTTCAGACGTACAATAAGATGTCGCAGCAGCTGCGGCTGAATGGCTTCACGCGCTGTGAAACGTGCATGAGGCATATGCTCCAAAAGGGCGGCACGGGCATGGACGCACGCGGCGCGCAAGAAATTGAGGAGGATTACTTTAAGCGGCTGTATACGATAAACGCTTATTTCAACTCCCATGATGCGATCTCTTTGGATGAAGCCGAGCTTTTCGGCGCCGATGGCTACAGCATTATGATCACAGGCTGGTACGGCACTGAAACGGTGGGCGATAAGGCTATTTTGGGCGAAATCATCCATAGCTATAGGGAGCGCTATGGCGAGATCAAGATATACGTAACCTCGATGTACCCGTTTATAACGGAGCGGACGATTTACGAATTGGGCGCCTGTGCCGAGGTTTTGCCCCTCTATAGCCGCGAATCGCTCCTTCGCGCCGCCAGTGTAGACGAAGTTGTTATAGGCGGCGGCCCGCTTATGGACTTGGATATATTGGGGATACCCTTGTGGCTTTTCGATATCGCCAAAAAGCACGGGCGTAAAACGGTGGTTTGCGGCTGCGGCATAGGGCCGCTGACAACCGAAAACGGCGTCAAGGCCGTTAAGGAAATCCTTCGCATTGCGGACGACATATCGCTGCGCGATTCGGACAGCGCGAAGTGGGCCAAGGGCGCTGTTGGGCGCGATGATATACGGGTTGTGGGCGACCCCGCCGCCGGTTATTTAAAGCGCAGGTTCCCGGGCGATAATCCTGCGGAAAAGGAAAAAACGCTCGCCTGCTTCCTTCGCCGGCCTACGGACGAATATAAGGGCGGCATGACAAACGGCGAGTATAGCGAATATCTTAGCGAAGCCGAAGCCGCTTTGGCCGAGAATATAAAGCGCCTGTGCCTTGCCAAGAACCTTACGCCCAAATTCTATTCCATGCACAACTTTGCCGTCGGCGGCGACGACCAGGATTTCAATATAGAGTTCACAAAGCGCTATTTCTCCGGTACCGAATATTGGGTGGACGACGGGCTGACCACGATCGAAAAGATAGTCAGCGTAATGCGTTCCGCCGAATACTGCCTGTGCATGCGCTTCCATTCGCTGATCTTCGCGGATACGCTCGGGGCGAACTACGCCGCGCTTGACTACACGGGCGGCGGGAAGATCGCGGGCTTCCTCTCGGACAAAGGGAAGCCGGAGCGCAAGCTGAGCTTTGATGATATACGTCAGAATAGAGACGCGCTCCTAGAGGTCTTTGATGGTCAAATGTAGGGGGCGATGGTAATCGCCCCGGAAAATGTGCAATGCGTTTAACACAAAGAGAGGGTTTCATGCAGACGAATAAACGAAGGATCTTCTTCGGCGCGGGCTCGATGGCGCGCAATTGCATTGAGGGCGGCATGCGTTACGACTATATCGTGGACAACGACGAATGCAAGCAGGGGACATATTTGTGCGGCGTACCCGTCTTCGCGCCGCGGCGTTTATATAGCGAAGCGCCGGGCGAGGTTTCCATCGATATCGGCCCGATATTCTACAAAGAGATAGCGAAAGAACTCTCGGAAAATGGCTTCGTCGAAGGACGCGACTTCTTCGAGGTTGCGGCCCGTATCGTAAAGCCGAGGATGCTGGCAATCGAGTTGAATCATTTGTGCAACGCCCGCTGCGTAATGTGTAATATCTGGAAGGACAACGATGCCTTTGTGCCTCCGCTCGACCAATTCGAACGGATGATGGGCGACGAATTCTTTGGCGATACGGAAATTCTTATCGTGAGCGGCGGAGAGATAACGCTGCTGAATAACGTGCCGGAGTATGTAAAGGTTTTAATCAAGCTGCTCCCCCGCTTGGCTTCACTCGCGCTGGTAACGAACGGACTCCTTCCTAAGCGCGCTCTGGAAATGAGCCTCCAGGTGAAAGAGCTTTGCTGCGAAAAGGGTATTCCCTTCTCTGTAAGCGTCTCGCTGGACGGCCTTGAAGAATTTCACGACGCAAACAGAGGCGTAAAAGGAGCTTATCAAAAAACGTCTGAGACCTATAAACTGTTAAAACAGCACGATATAACTGTGCGAATATGTTCGACGGTCACGACGAAAACGATCTATGGCATAAACGCGCAGCGTGCCTTTTTAGAGAATGAGAGCGCCGACTTTTTGTTTCAATGGTCGGAACAAAGGGAAAAGCTCGGCAATCTGGACGGCCTGGAATCTGTTAATGGCTATAGTCCTGACGAAATGTATGAAGCGCTGCTATTCTTCAGCAAATTAGCTTATGAAGGAAAACTGAAAGCTCAGGACACCGGGCGGTATAAAGTCGTAATAGACCACATGCTCGGCAGGAAAAGAACGGCGGGTTGTTTATTCGTACAAGGAAACGCGATGTTTATAGGGCATGACGGTGAATTATTCTTCTGTCCGGCTAAATCGGCCGACCTGGGCAGTCTGTATGATGAAAGCGCGTTTGATATACTGCGCAAAAACTCGCGCTACAAAGAGTTTTTAGTTCATCATGGTTGTTTGGATTGCGCTTATTACTGTTTCAGCCGCTACGATTCGGGCGGCCGCGAAGCGGAGGAAGCGTATTGGGAGCGCTTCTTTACCGAGAACTATTATAACGAAACCGCCGGCAAGCTCACATATCAACGGTTCGAGGAAAACGTTCCGCCAGAGCGGCGAAGGATACTGTTGGTTGGCCCGTGGGGCTATGAGGGAGTGGTTCAAAAGGCCGCTTTAAGCGAGTGGTTTGCCCATAATGGGCAAAATGGCGCGGAAATTTTAATTGCGTCGCGAAATCCGTTTATAACCGAGCGCACGCTTTCGGAAATAGGCGAAAGCGCGAGGGTCGTTCCCACGCATAGCGATGTGTTTTTGAAATGGGCCAGTACTGTTGACGAAATCGTAGTTTTTGAGGGCGATCCGCCAGACAGCGCCGCGGCTGTGCGTCGTTGGGCGCTGCACGCCGCCGCCCAAACCGGCGTAAAGCAAACGTCCGTATCTACGGCGAAGCTTGCAAAAGACGGTATAGCACGTATAGGCCGCGAGGTTTCTCCGGACGAATCCGGCTCGAACGAACTGGCGTGCTTCATCGCCCCCGCCCTTCGCGAAAGCCGCGAGAGCCATCAGGAGTTGGCGCATAAAATATTGGACATCGCGGACGAGAACGGTCTAAGGCCATATTTGTACTCCCTTTGCGAAATTTTCAGCGCTGACGAGCGCGACGACAACTACCGCTTCGCGATTGCTCACTTGCCGGAATCTTGGCGCCAAGTTGAAGCCAAGGCGTCCACGCTGCAAAGCGTTATACGCGCGATGAAAAACGCCGGGAAAATCGCGGCTGGCGGGCAGGAGTGCGTTTTTATCGCAAAGGCGCTGGGCCTTGGCGATAAAGTTCTCGATATTATGATCGGCGATTGATCTTAGCGCGGCAACAATAACTAGGAGAAAGAATCACAGATGGAACAAGAAAACAGCTTCATGACAGGCTTGCACAATCTTTCGCAGCTTTCCAGCGCCAAGTCCCGCTCCATAAGCCCGGAGAATTTCACAGGCGAAAAGGGCGCGGGCGGCATGGCGGAAGACGGCACGGGGGCGCGCGCCGCCCGGGATTTGGGTAAGGGCTGGAAGGTGTCGCCCAGCGTAATAATCAAGGCCGGGGAAACCTTTACGCTCTGCGATATTGAAGGCCCCGGCGCGATAAAGCACATTTGGATGACGCCCACAGGCTACCGGCGGCATGAGATACTCCGCGTCTACTGGGACGGCGGCGACGTTCCAAGCGTGGAATGTCCCGTTGGGGATTTTTTCGCCTGCGCCTACAAGGAGCCCTTTCGCCCGCTGACGTCGCTGGCCGTATGCGTAAATCCGGGCAGCGCTTTCAACTGTTACTGGCCAATGCCATTCCGCAGGCAGTGCAGGATGACGCTTTCCAATATGTCGCGCGAGGATATGGTTTTATACTACCAGATCGACTACGAGCTAAGCGAAATACCGCCAGAGTGCGCCTATTTTCACGCGCAGTTCCGAAGGGTTAACCCGTTGCCGTACAAAGAGATATACACGATACTCGACGGCGTAGAGGGGCGTGGGCACTATGTAGGAACCTACATGGCGTGGGGCAGCAACAACAACGGCTGGTGGGGCGAGGGCGAGCTGAAGTTTTACCTGGACGGCGACGGGGAGTTCCCGACAATTTGCGGTACGGGCATCGAGGACTATTTCTGCGGGTCTTACAATTTTGACGTATACTCTCAATACTCCGAGTACTGCACGCCCTACGCCGGGCTTGCAAAGGTTGTAAAGCCCGACGGGCTCTACAAGTCGCAGACTCGTTTTTCCATGTACCGCTGGCACATACCCGACCCAATCCGGTTCGAGCAAAATATCCGCGTTACGGCGCAGGCGCTGGGCTGGCGCGCGGGCGAAAGATACCTCCCTCTGCGAGAAGATATCGCCACTGTTGCGTTTTGGTATCAAACTCTCCCTGTAAAACCGTTCCCGGCTCTGCCGGACGCCGACGGCCTGGAAGTTATATAAGAGTCTGACATTGGAGTGACGCGCTTGAAGAAAATAGTCGATGAGCTATTCCTATACGAAAGCTATAGGGAAAGCGAGAATATGCTCTCGGACGCCATATCGGGCAAGCGTTCGGCTTTTTGGGATAATGTTGTAATCACAACCGCAACAAACGATCAAGCCATGCTGTACCGCCGGCTGCTGTATGATCGAATCCTCGATCGCAGTATCCCTTCCTCCTGTAAATATCACACTGTGCCCGATCGGGAGGAAAAGCGTATTGGCTCGGGCGGGTCTACGCTGTACGTTTTGGCCAAGCTTTATGAAGCGAGCGGCTCGAATATCGAGCGCTTGCTCAGCGAAAAAACCCTCGTCTTGCATTCGGGGGGCGACGCGAGGCGGCTGCCTCATTCCGCGCCCCTCGGCAAACTGTTCTCCCTCTCTGGAAAGCCCCTCCGGGGCGATGTGCGCAACCCTCCGGGAACGCTGTTTGACGATATAATGGTATCGCTTTCGGGTTTGCCTAGCCGCATGAACGGCGGCGTACTTATCGTATCGGCCGATGCGTTATTTCGATTTAACCATACGCAGATCGACCTCTCACTGCCGGACGCCGTGGCCTTTGCGGTAAAAGCGTCCGTCGCGGAAGGGTGCGAGCACGGCGTGTTCCTCGAAAAGCAAAGTGCGGGCTATGTGGACAGCTTCCTTCATAAACAATCCGAGGAAACGCTGAGACAGGCGGGCGCGGTATCAGAATTTGACAGCGTCGATTTGGATATCGGAATAACCTACCTCGGGGAAAACGCGATTCGGGCCATGCTTGGCCTGCTACAAGACAAGAGTGGAGCGGTAAGCGAACGCCTGCTGCAAAAATATATTAGCGATAGAGTACGGCTATCCTTTTATGGCGATATAATCTACCCGATGGCTAGGGAATCCACCCTGGACGAATTCATGGCGCAACCCGGCGACGGGCAAACGACGCGCGAATTGCTCGATTTACGGCCGGCGCTATTCGAAGCCCTCCACGGCGTATCACTCAGGATATGCCGCTTTTCGCCCGGCAAAATCCGCAATATGGGAACAACGGCCGAGACCCATGAAACCCTTCGCTTTTTCCGGGAGGAAGGGCGGCTGGCTCAGGACGGAAACGTAAGCGCCGCGCTTGCGGAACGTATCGCGCTTGCGGCGTATATTTCGCCCAGGGCTGTCGTAAGCGATAACTGCTTTATTGAAAACAGTATAATTGGCGACGGCGCGGAAGTCGGCGCGGGCTGCCTGGTTTCGGGCTGCGACCTTCCCGGCGGCTTTAAGCTGCCGCCAAACGTTTCATTGCATAGCGTTAAGCTAAAAAACGGCAAGTGGGTCTGTAGATTCTGGGGAATGGCCGACAATATAAAGTCGCCGGAAGGATGGCTGGGCGGCAAATACAGCCTAACGGCCTTATGCGTCCAGGCGGACAGCCTCTGGAACGCCAAGCTTTTCCCCGTATGCGACAGTATCGAGGACGCGCTCCGCTGGGCGGTGAAATTTATATCCGGGCCGCTATCGGCCGACGAGCTTAATACTTGGCGTTCGCTTACCCGCCATGCGCTGTCGGATACGGCGGATATGGACGCGGGTGAACTCTTGGCGCACAGAGCCTCCGCCGAGGACGGCGTCAGGATCCAAACCTTTGTCGGCGAGGTGCTATCCGGCTCGCCCGCGGATGAAGCGCTCGTCTACCTTGGGCATGGAGACGCGGCCGCCAGGCGTATAAAGCTGCTGTCCGACAGTATCGAAAGCGGCCGCTATCACGACTGGCGGGATAATATGCGCTTATGCCTTTGCTGTGCGGAGGCGGCGGAGCGTCTCGACTTGGACTTAGACTGGGAGGCGCTTAGGGAGCGGGGCTATGCCGCTCTGAGAAGCGCCGCCGTGGAGCATATGCGCTCCGGGCAAGGCAGCGATTCAAGCTCTGAGTCCGATATAAAATGGGCTTTGCCATACGCCGAGGTGTCGTTGCCCATAAGAGTAAACTGGGGGGGCACGTGGAGCGACGCGCCGCCGTATTGCTTTGAAAAAGGCGGCACCATGATAAACGCCGCCGTCATGATGGACGGTAAGCTGCCGATTTGCGCGCGGGCGGAGGTCACCAAGGAATTGTGCGTCGAGTTTGTCAGCGTCGATTTAAACGTAAGAAAGCGCTTTGAAGACATAACGCCGCTTTCCTACTTCCAAGACCCGACCGACACCTTCATACTATTTAAGGCAGCGTTGTCGGTATCGGGGATTATTGCGCCGGACAGGGGCGAGTTAAAGGAGCAGCTGGCCCGGCTCGGCGGCGGAGTACGTATTACGACCGACGTTGACGTTCCGAAGGGCTCGGGGCTCGGTACTTCGAGTATTATTACCGGCGCTCTGATCAAGGTATTAACCCTTTTAACGGGCAGAGAACGAAGTAACGACGAATATTCCGAAAGCGTATTGCAAGCCGAGCAATTGATGACAACCGGCGGCGGCTGGCAGGACGCTATAGGCGGCATGTATCCCGGCGTCAAGCTGACTTTAACCGAACCAGGCATACCGCAAAGGTATCAAGTGCAGACAATCGCGCTGCCGGGCAACGTCGAGAGCGAGCTGAACAGGCGGGGGTTCCTCGTTTATACCGGACAGCGCCGGCTGGCGCGTTCGGTCTTGCGGCGCGTACTATCGGGCTACGTCTGCAACAGAAGGGAAAGCCTATCGGCGCTGACCGAAACCCAGAGGCTAGCCGTCACCATGGCCTACGAACTAAAACGCGGCAACGTAAGCCAGTTTGGCCGGCTGCTGTCGGAGCACATGCGGCTGCTGCGTACGCTGGACGCTTCAAGCTCAAACCTCATGCTCGACTATATGATGGAAGGCCTCGGCGAATATATCGAAGGCGTTACGCTGTGCGGCGCGGCCGGCGGCGGCTTCATGTACGGTATAGCCAAGCCGGGCTTTTCGCTTGAGGACATCGCGCGCCAGCTAAGGCTCGATTACGGCGGGCTTAGCGTAAGGTTATACAGCGCTACGCTATATACGCACGAGTAACATTGTGTTTTTAATGGGGGTGTATTATGTTTGTTGAGTCGCTTAAAGACCGAATAGGCTCCAGGCCGGTGTATATTTGGGGCGCGGGCGAAGTGGGCGCTGCCGCGTACGAAGGGCTTAGGGCTTTGGGTATAACGCCGGAGGGCTTCGTCGACACCTATCTTCGAGCGCCGCTGCGGGAAGAGCTTCGAGCCGTCGCGGTGGCTTACCCTACAGACATACCTGCGAACGCGTATGTCGTCATCGCGGCCCGGGCCAGCGTATATGCGATAATGTTGGAGCTTATGAACCTGGGGTTCGGTTCCGACCGGGTTTCTTCCTGGGGCGGGCAAGGCGAGCATTCACTTTTAAGCGATAACGATAAGCTATTATTGCAAGAGGTTTTTGTCAGCCCCGTCTGCAAGTCCATACCGAGCAACGTCCTGACGCTGGAAACCAGCGACCGCTGCAATTTGCTGTGTATCATGTGCGGCTATCAGAAGCTGTGCCGGCACAAGGGGCTTCACAAAGGCCCCGAGCCCAAATTCGACTGCGCGCCCATAGAGCCCGTGCTGAAGACGGTTAAATCACTGGTACTGAATATAGCTGGCGAGCCGCTGTTGAAGGGAGCGATTTGGGACGTTTTAGACCCCATGGAGAAAGACGGATATAGCAACCTAAAGAGTATACAGTTCCATACAAACGGCCAGCTGCTCGACGAAAACGACAATATCGAGCGTCTGGCGAAGCTGCCGGTTCCGCTGACCATCTCGTTTTCGGTAGACGCCGTAAACGCCGAAACTTACAGAAGAATACGCGGAGCGGACTTCGGCCGCGTTATTGGCAACATGAAACGGCTGCTCGCGGTCTTTGAGGCGGCGGGCCGCAAGGACGACAATCTGCAAATCAACGCCACTCTGTTCCGGGAGAATATCGAGCAGTTCCCCGAGTTTATCCGCATGGCTTATGACCTTGGCTTCAAAACCGTCATAACGCGGCCCATAGCGTACCGGTACGAGAATGACTATTCGTGGGCCAGGCTAAGCCGGGAAGGTTTAGATTATGACAACGACCAGCAGGCGCTGCAATACTATCCGCAGCTGACAAAGCGCATAATCGAAGAGGCCAAGGCCGAGGCGGAGAGGCTGGGAATACACCTCTACGTAGACGACGCGTTCGAAGTATCGGTATATAGCGACGCCGAGGATCTGCCTTATCCCATGCCGGTCGGCGACTTTAAGGCCATGACCGCAGACCGCAAGAAAAAAGGCGAGGAAGCTTCCGCCATGGCGGTATCGCGGACAGAGGGCGTCCGGATTCCCATGAAGCGCAAGTGCTACAGACCCTGGACCGACGTCTCTATTCAAAAGGACGGCGGGGTCTGCATGTGCCTCTGGCTCGCGGGCAAGCTTATCGGCAATATAAACGACGCGCCGTTTGAAGACGCGTGGAATAGCCCCAGGGCGCAAAGGATCAGGCAGGATATCATAGACGGTTTCCTGCCCGACGAGTGTGAAAACACGGTATGCAAGTATCGTCATGAATCTGTCATGGCTTATAGACTGGCGGCGAAGCATGAACTATAAGCGGGAAAATACGCCTTATACCAATATGTTCCGCGACAAAGGCCGCAGGCGGCAAGGCCGCGAGGGCTTTCGGATGTGCCTTGGCCTGTTGTTAAATAATCCGCGGACGCATTACGTCATATGCACCTACGGCATCGGGGACGCGATTTTAGCCTGCGGGCTTGTTGGCGCGTACAAAAAAGCATATAACATCCCGCATGTAACGCTTGTGGGCAAGGAAAGGATGCGCTACCTGTACGAGCAGTACAGCGATCAATATGACTGCCTGCTTCTGAAAAAAGAAGACGACATAGTCCGCATGACCAATGCGTTTTTGTTCGACCCGGGCAGCTATCTGTTCATGCGGTGGATGAAGCGCATAATGCCCATACCGATCATGTTTTATTATCGAAACTTGCTCTTGAACCATATCCCCGCGATAAATATGGTAAACACCTTTAAGGCCGTCATTTTCGGTTTGCCACAGAATACCCCCCTTGCCGTCGCCAAACCGCGCTACGTGCCAGTGGACGAATATATCGAAAAATACAAGCTTGTCCGGGGAAAGGCCGTTATCCTGTCGCCGGCGGCCCGCAATACGCCTCTCATGCCCGACAGCTTCTGGGAGCGGCTGGCGGTAAAGCTATACAAAAACGGATACTCTGTTATCGTAAACCATTTCGATTACGAAAAGGATTTGCCTCACGCGATAAACTTGGATTGCGACCTATCGATTATGCTTGCGCTTGCAGAGTACGGCGGCCACGTCATTTCGCTTCGCAGCGGTTTTTGCGACTATATGTCGCTTACTCACTGCAAGCTAACGGTTATCTATCCCGAAGGCTGGGATTTTGTACACAATGTTTCGATGGCCGATTGGGGCATCCGAAACGACATAATGGAGGTGCAATTTTCTCAGGCCGAATCCGAAAACATATTGGAAGACATAATGCGGGCGCACACGGGGGATAATCCCCGCCCGGCTGCGCCAAATACCGTTGCCGCCGCCGGCGCCGCGCCGGATTTCGAGAAGGTTCGTGTACTGTCCGATATTGGCCGGGCTATATCCGGTTGCTTGGGCAATATCAAAATAGGCGCCATGCTACGCGCGAATAAAGCGACGCATTATCTTATTCTGGGCAATTCAGAGGAGCGCGTTCGGCTGGCCTTAGCCCTAGCCGCGCGCTTTAAATGCGCGCACGACATAGCGCACCTCACCGTAGTCGTTTCTAGCCGGTACGCCGCGCTGACCGATGAATATTCCTCCTCCTACGACGCGCGGCTTGAAGTCAGCGGCGGCGCGCTGCGCCATATACTAAACGCCTTCCGCTTTGATTACGCGTATTTCCACTACTACGAGTGGGAAAGAAGAGTAACGGTAGCCAGCGCCGAAGAATTCTTCCGCATTCGCTACTTAGGCTTCGAGCCGTTGGTTTCCCAAAAGGACATATTCGAAATCGCGCTGATGCCGGTAAGGAGATAGCATATGAAAACCATGCTTTTTTGCAATACATGGGAACCGGGGAGGCACAAGGAGCCTCCCGCACCCGCCGATATCGATTACCCGCACTATTGGATAGACGAAAACTATTGCGGCTTAGGCGCGCCATTAATCGAAATGGCCGCCTCGTTGGGCTATCGCATTGAATCCCTCACCTACTGCGAGCCGGAGAATGCCGACATTTTATGCTTCTGGGAGTGTCCCCGGGGGCTGTGCGACAGCGCCTTTGAACACGGCTTGCGCTCGGGAAAAGAGATGTATCTTTTTGCCACAGAACATGATGGGATTGTCAAGGAAAATATCGATCCCATAAACGCGTTGTTCTTCAAAAAGATTTTCACGTATTATCCCCGTCTTATTGACGGCGTGAAGTATATCGGCGCTTTCCCGATGTTCTTCCAAGTGCCCGAAGCTATCGATCGCACCCCGTTTGAGGAGCGCAAATTCAGCGCGATGATCGGGCACATTCCGCACGGCGGGGCGCTAAACTATCATGAGCGGGCTTCTACTGCGCTTTGGTTTTCGGCGAACCATCCCGATCAGCTCGATATGTACGCAAAGCAGACCGGCTATTCCGGCTCGATGAACGAGATAAAGTGCTATAGGGGGCCGTGCGGCAACAAGCGGAAAACCTTAGCGGGCTATAAATTCTGCTTCTGCTATGAAAATTCCGCCGACTATCCAGGCTATGTAACGGAGAAAATTTTCGATAGCATTTTCGCCGGCTGTATTCCGGTGTATCTCGGCCCGCCCGACAGGAGCGCCTATATTCCGGACGACTGCTACATAGACAGAGCGCGATTTAAAGACAACCAGGAGTTGTACGACTATATGGTAAGCATTGATGGCGATGCGTTCAACAAGTACCAGGATGCGCTTTCGGAGTTCGTGAATTCAGATTTTTGCAGGAGGCATAGTCCGCTCGGATTCGCGGAGCTAGTAATTAAAAACATTATAACAAGGGAGCGGCTATGAATATCGGAGTTCTGACATCAAATTGTCTAGGCGGAGCAGGTATTGCGGCGCGGCGCATACACGGCGCGCTCCTTTCCGTCGGGGAAGGCAGCTGGCTGTACTATAAATTCGGCAGCGGTACGGACATATTTGCCTCGACGCAAATCGACACGGATGGGGTTCATTTTGACCTGCTGGATCGTTACGCCTATGAATTTGATCGGAGCAACAGGCCATCCGGCGGCGCCATCTTATCCCTACCCTATCCGCCGATAGATAATCACTTTATAGATATCTACATGCGCGAGCGCGAAATCCTAAATATGAACTGGGTGTCGGGCTTGATGTCCCCTGAAAATATGGCGTACGCCGTATCACAGGGCAAGCGTCTGGTATGGACGCTGCACGACGAGAATCCCTTTACGGCGGTTTGTCATTATCGGGACGGCTGCTTGGGCTACATGGACGGCTGTCAAGCCTGTCCCCAGGTTGCAGCTGAAAATCGCGGACTTGTCCGCTCCATGTTCGACGCAAAGCTGAAAATGTATCCGAAGGAGATGACGATCGTCGCTCCAAGCCGATGGCTCGCGGACGAAGCGGCGGCAAGCATGCTGCTTTCCGGGCGCCGCGTCGAGGTCATCCCCAACGCCGTGAACACCGCGTTGTTCGACCCGAACCTTAGAGTTGAGGCGCGCAGGAGGCTGGGAATAGCGGAGGGCGACAGGGTTGTCCTGTGCGGCGCAGTAACTTTCTCCGAGCGGAGAAAAGGCTGGGATTATCTTAAAACCGCGCTGGAATCGCTTCATGCTATCCCCGCAATCGGCCCGCTCATAGCCGAAGACAAAATCAAATTGCTCAGCTTTGGCGAGGTTCCGGAGGACGGTATGCCATTCCCGCACATCGCGCTGGGTTCAAGCGACGACGCAAAATATATAGCCGGAGCGTACGCCGCCGCAGACGTCGCCGTTATCCCGTCTTTAGAAGACAACCTTCCAAATACCATGCTGGAGGCTCTGTCGTGCGGGACGCCCGTCGTCGGGTTTGCGGCCGGCGGTATGCCCGATACAATAAAGGACGGGGTAACCGGATACGTCGTGGAAAAGAAGGACGTCTTGTCGCTCGCGGCCCGTATCGCCGATACGCTGCTCGGGGCGATCGACCGGGGCGCTTGCCGGGCCTACGCCGAAGAAAGATTTTCGTATAAAAGGCTGGGCGAAGCGTATCGCGAGCTTTTCAGCGACATATTAAAAACGCCGCAGCATATAAAACAGTTTGGCTTTCCTTCCGTTTCACGCGAGGGAAGAGCTGTATTTTCGGGGCCGTACGAAGAAATAATCGACTCCCAGCATCTGCTTAGTATATATAATAAGTCCACTATTCCCGCGCTTGTAAGCTTAATTAAGCGGCAAGGCGATATAAAAGTTATCATGTACGGAGTACAATGCGCGAACATTGAGAAGAGACAAGTGCTTGCGGAGGTTATTGGCGGTATAGCTTATTATATCGACAACGACGCGTCGCTCCAAGGGGCGATGGAAGACGGTGTCGAGATAAAGCCTCCCGAGGCCTTGCTCGCCGAAAAGCGCGGCGGCTTCGTGGTTTTGGTTTGGGACGCGGAACCCCTACCCGTCGTTTCCGAGCTTGTTTCATTGGGCGTAAGCGAAAATGATATAATTGTTTGCTCATAAAGGAGTTGCGAATGTATTCAAATGATTTACAGCGCGAGCTATACGCGCTGCTCGTCGAGTTTGAACGCCTCACCATTGAAGAAGCGGGATCATATCCATGGCGGGAGCTGCTCGGCATAATCGATAGTTGGTACGGCCGGTATACCTTTCCCGATTCGCAAATTCCGGCATTGAGGGACGACCTGCTAAGCTTTATCGAAGATGGTCTGGACGGCGGATTGATTTACGGCCTGGCTTATGCGCTCATGCGGGAGATATGGATTATCGCCGGGGCGTATTGCAATGCCGAAATAGGGCCGCCCGCCGCCCGCCTTCCGGAAGACGTGCCGCCCGCCCGATACCTTCTCGCGCTTATCGGCGATGGGACAGCCATCCCGGACGCTCTGTACAGCGCCGTACCCGCCGCTTTTATAAAGGACGCGCGCGTTCTTGTTATAAATAACGGAACGCGCGGCGAACGTCCGGCAGCGAAGGGCGTAGAATATTGTTACCTTCGCGAGCCGCTGGGTTACGCGCAAATTTACGCCATGCTGTGCGGCTGCGGATTGGCGGAAACGATAGTATTATCGGGCGGCGGGGCTTTGCCTTGCGGCGAGACGTTCGATTTGATGCTTGAGCAAGCCGGTAGAAGCGAGCGCTTTTTCTTCACCGCCGCAAATCAGAACACCAACTCGGCTATTGCGCCGCGGCGCAGCTACTATGACTGCTGCCCTCCGTGGGAATTTCAGATGTTTTCGCGCAATCTGATCGATGCCGGCCTGTTCCCCGACGCCGCGCTGTGTTCGCTTGACTACCTGAGACAGGCTTTTATCGAGCAACTCGCGGATTCGGGCGCAGAAGTCCTGACCTTCGCCGACCCCAAAATAAACGCGGCAAACTCGCCCTGGCGATCGGCCGGCGCGGGTAAGCGAACCGACAGATGGCGATTTAATCAGCTTACAAAACACGAGCCGCTGGCGATTTCTGAATCCGTCCTAGTCGCCAACGCGCTCAGGGCTATCGAGAAGAGCCAAAAATCACTGATAGTTGTCGAGCCAAACACGACGCTGCATTTTGTATTACAAGACGCAGCCAAGAACAAAATGGAAACCTCCTGGCAAATATACGACAAAAGCGAAAGCATGTACGGCTTTGCTGCTAAGCTGGAGGAAGCGGTGGCGGCGTCTAGCTGGGACGCTGTGGTTTTCTGCTTGCCCATAAGCTCCATGCCGAATTTCGAGCGCATAGTATCAATCGTGGCCCGCTCCGTTTCGCTAAACGGGACTGTGATGTATTACGACGAAAATCCATTCTTTGCTGGCAGGCTTCCTATCATGCTATCCGATAACTGGCCGGGCGCCAAGCCTCGCCATTCGTCGCTGACGCTCTATTTCCGCAAGAGGCTGCGCGACATTCTCTTCGACGCGGGCTTCGAAGTCGGTTTTGAACGCTATCAGCCGCCGCTGACCGCCGCAGAGGAAGAAATCGCCCAAAGCGCCGCAAACCTTTTTCCTTCTCTGGAAGGCGGAATACTCAACAACCTAAGCACAAAAATGTTCTTTTGCGAAGCGGTGCGCAATGAAATAAAAATATCGGGTGAAACGCGATGACGCCGGCTATGTTAAAGCGTTTTTTCTCCGCCCTCGCGGGAAGAGCCATATGGCTCAGAATAAAGCGAAAATTCCGCGTGGGGGCTGAATCCATATTGGTCATTATGCCCGAAGACGACGACGGGTTAAACGCGATAGCCTTAGATAACTTAGAAATACTGCTCGCGTCGCGAAAGCTGCGCATGGCCGCTATAGTGTCGCGCAGCGATAAAGTAAAACGAGCGGTTGAGGAATTGGATTGCGCCGCGATGGCTGGCGGCGGGCGGGATGTGGACTATCTGCTCTCGTACTACGAGCTATGCCGCTTTACGGATAGTATCGTCATAGCGTCTATGTCCGAGCCAAACGGAAATAAGCTCGGCGTAGCTTTAGATAAGGCTGATTTTACTGAAGAAGAGTTGATTCGTATTTGTTGCTACGGTATTAGAGCCCCCGGCTAATTGAATCGATACTAATATGCTAAGGAGAAGGTGTAATTATGGATTTAAACACGTTTGCAAAATTACGGGAAGTATACGATATGCTCGAAGACGACATATCGCGTAAAATTTATAGCATTCGCGCCGCATATGAAACAGGTGGAAGGAAGGAACAGGATGACTCCCCATTTTTGCGCCTCATAATGGAGCAGTTGTATCCGCAGCTACGCATGTGCGACCGCAATAAGAATATTATAATTTATGGCGCAGGATTCTATGGGACGGCTGTATTTAAAGATATGCAAATTAGAAAAGGACGCAGTGAAAAGATAAAACATTTTTGGGATCGGAACTATAAAAACTATCCCGACGGGGTTTGCGGCATGCCCGTCCTGCCTCCGGGTAAAGGACTTAACGGAAAAGAAGATCAAGTTATAATCGCGTCTGTCAACCCGCATAGTATTTCTGAAATGCGTTACGAACTATCCCATATGGCTATCTCCCCTGAAGATATTTTTGAAGCGAAGGACTTTTGCGGGCCTTGGAAGGATCAATACTTTGCGTATGACATTATTACTTATCAAGAGGATGAGATTTTTCTCGACGTAGGCTCTCTGAATTTTTACACAAGCGGCGTTTTCATTGCAAAATGCGATACTATAAAGAAAATATACGCCTTTGAACCAATACCGTCGGAAGAGCTAAAAGACAATATCAATAATTATCCCCGGCACGATATTGCTCTGGTAGAAGCGGCAGCGTGGCACAAAGATGGCTATATAAGCTTTGACGGTTACACTGTCGGGAATAATGACAGCCAAGTTAAGGCTGTGAAAATTGACGATGTTATCGATCCTAACGAAAAGGTAACGTTCATCAAGATGGATATTGAGGGCGCGGAG
>DBDD01000061.1:22862-27538 GCA_002293365.1 Christensenella sp. UBA941
ATTTATCACAAGCCGGACGACATGGTCGATATTCCTATGTATATAAAGTCGCTCGTTCCGGAATACAAGCTTTATGTGCGTCATTATTCCAGCACCTGGTACGAAACGATTCTATACGCTGTTTTGGAATGAAGCTATTAAATGATGGATGCTATTGAAAAGAAAAGCTTACGCCGCGCTTTAGCGAAGCTGGTTAAGCGAAAAGAACTAAACGATAAATCTATAACGCTCTTCGGCGCTTCCGCCGATTCGCGGGCGGTTTTTGAAACGCTAAAAGCCTTCGGCTTGTCGGCGAGCTTCGTCGTAGACAACGACGTAAAAAAGCAAGGCAAGAGCTACTTGGGCCTAAAGGTTTCCCCGCCGCTGGAAACCTTGCTGTCTCACGCCGGCAAAAACGCCGTCTTAATATATTCAGGCGCTTATTCCGACAGCATGCTAAACGAGGTTGTTTCGTACGGATATGTACTTGGGTCGGACGTGTTTTGCCTTTCCGCCCGCCGCAAAGACGGTCTGGGCGAGTTTCTCCGCAGCGCGGCTGCCGTTGTAAAAGGTTACAAAAGCTATAAACGGCTAACGCGCGGGCGCGCCCCAAATTGCGCCGTGTTTTTAATGCCCTATTCCGGTATCGGCGATACATACCTCGCCGGGCTGTTCTTTCATGAATATCTTGCGGCAAATAGCGTGAAGGATTATGTATTCGCCGTTTCAAACGAAGGCTGCCGGCAGGTCGCTGAAATGTTTGAAATTCAAAACATAGTGACGCTGCCGCAACGCGAACAGGACGGCATAATAAGCGCGCGCCGCTTTGGCCGCTCCCATTGGCCCGTAAAGATACTCAACGACGCGTGGGTCGCCGATTATACAAACGTGAACGGCAGGCTGCGCGGATATCGCGGGCTAAACTTCGAAAAAGTCTTCCGGCAGTTCGTTTTTGAATTAGGCTGCGAAATCAAGCTGCGCCATCCCGTTTCAGAGATCAATGACGCGTTTAACAAAGAGCTGTTTGTAAGCGGCGGGCTTATCCAGGGAAGAACCGTGATCCTCGCCCCATATTCCAATACGCTTCTTGCGCTGCCAAATGAATTATGGAGCGGCATTGCGGCGGAATGCGCGCGTATGGGCTTCATGGTATGCACAAACTGCGCCGGCGAGGCGGAAAAGCCAATCGCCGGAACGGTTCCGATTCGCGTACCGCTACGCTATATGCCCGGAGTATTGGAGTTTGCGGGCTGTTTTATCGGGGCGAGAAGCGGGCTTTGCGACGTTATCAGTTCGGCAAAATGCACCAAGATAATACTTTATGATAAGGATTACGTTTTCCACTTCGCGTCGTCCTATGAGTACTTCAGCTTAAACGGCATGGGATTATGCTCGGATGCGGCCGAATATGAGGTCGATTCGAATAATTATGATGCGGCGATTGCAGCGATCGCGGATTTGCTCGCCGATAAAGCGCGCGGCTAAATAAGCAAATTTGCCTTTGCATCATTGCTTTACATGCGTCATTACCCCGCAGAGCTTGCAGCACGCGGGCAGCTGGCTTCCATCAAGGCTGGCGAGTTTATGGCAAAAATCGAAATATTCAGGCGACATAAATATCTGCTTCAACGGGGTTTGGAAGCAGTTGCCGATAGGCATATCCTCTCCGCCGGGCTGACAGCAATGGAATACATCGCCTTCCGCCGAAACGACAGCTCGCTGTTTGCTCTATACGAGCCTTGAAAATGGCGGTAAGTTTCCGGCGTTAAGCCCGTTATGCTTATATTCACAATATGAACGTACTCCGTCAAGCCATGCCGATATAATTCCTTCGCGAAAAGGAGCATCGCAAAAACATGCTCTATGCCCATCTCGCCAAGCTGCTCCGCAATATCATAAATACAGTCCGCGCATATAAGCACGCATATTTTTTCCGGGTCGGCGCTCAAGAGCTTGTCAAGATAATAGACCTTTATGCCGTTTATAACGCTTCCGTGGTTCCAAAAATCGTTATCCACGGCATACGCGATTTCCAGCTTATGCTCGGCTAGAAGTTCTTTCGCGGCGGAGACATATCGCCCCAACCCAAAAAGCACAATTTCTTTATCCTTCGAGCATTGTATGAAGTCCGAAAACGAGGCATTTTCAAATACTGGCGGCTTTCCCATTCTGCCGAGCGCTCCTTTTAAATTATTCTATTGGCGCTTTCTACTGCTTTAGCAAAGCGATACTGCTAAAATCGCCAATAGGCATCTTAGGAATCGCTGTACACGCCCATAAACACGCCAGATTCCGTTACGGCCTCGCGTGTTTTTTTTCGATGTAACAACACCTTATTTATAGGATATGACTCAATAAACATAGCATTCCCCAAGATAAATGTCAAATATTTTCTTGGAACAGTTTTCTTACTGCAGTTTTCTTACAAGTGATTAATCCATGGATAAATATATAGCGACAGCGACTTCCTCGAAGATATAAGCCTTCGTTTCCCATGAGCGCATCGGGTGTCATCAATATCCGGATACGCATATTATATTATAGTTTGCCGGTTAGGTAATGTATTGAATTCTCCTTTCGTGCTTAGAGCTTGTATTGAGGAGTTTAATGGCGTTGCCGATTATACATAGACGTCATGTTCATCTTTTAATTATTCATTACCGGGCGGCAATCATGTCGGCTGGTCTATTTAGTGATTTCAGCCGGTTTATACGGAATGGAGAGTTCGATTATGGCTATATCAATGCTCCAAGGCAGCCTGAAATACGACTTCGATAGAAAGGCGGACGGCACTGGCGACGGAATGCGCGTACCGATTGTCCTGCAAAACCTGGGCACCGGCTGGACGGTTCCAGTAATGCCAAACGAAAACGGCGACTGGACGATCAGGAACGTGCCGGACGGCGATTATCAAATCGTCGAACAGCAAGGCTACCAGATGCAAAATGTCTGGAGCCCGGACGTGGATTATTCGTCAAGCGGCAGCCTAGCGCCGCGCCTTACGAAGGCCATACTGCCGACGGTTCAGGAATACAACGGGCAATCGTCTCCCGTTACCATACACGCGCCGGGTAAAACGACGAAAGGCTCTTCGAACGTTATAAACGGCGTAAGTGAAACGACAAAGCTCTTTTCCGTACAAGGCTCAAACGTTACATGGAGAACGAACGGCGAAAAGAATACGCTGACGACGGTTTCCTCCAGCAATGGAGCCGATATAAAAAAGTTCCTTACCATCTTAAACGGCCCGTCAAAAAACACGGGGTTCGAGGATGAGTTGAAAAACCAAGGCGTTACAATAGACCCGGCCAATATAATTTCAGGAGGGCCTTCCGGCAGCTTTTCCGCCGACAACGGCACCTTTGGCAGCTATCCCCAAGGCACCCCGATCGACAGCATAATGCCGTCGCCGCCTTATAACGATCTGAAGTCCTCGTTTACATATATCAAGGGCTATCCCGAAGACGGCTTTTATAACGTCGAAAATACTAAGGCCCATCTCAATGGGTCGAACGCGACTTGGTGGAATTTAGCGGGGCATACGACGGGCGATGAAACGGACAAATTCGCCATCGTAAACGGCAGCAACCCGGGCCAAAATATTCTGTCTCAAGCCGTTTCGGTAGAGCCCAATACGGCCTACCTGGCAAGCGTCTGGATTGCCAATATGCTCAAAACAAGGGAAAGCAATTTCAAGCTGCCCCAAGGCAAGCTTGAAGTTACGGATACGACCGACCCCTCCAATCCCAAAATACTATACAGCAACAATCTTGGTACGTCGCTAGAGGCGAATCTGGAGCACCCCGAATGGAAACAGTTTGGCGATATTATCCGAACCGGCAGTACGACGAGGCAGCTGACGATCAGCATCATAAGCACCGGCCCCAGCGGAGACGGCAACGATTACGCCATAGACGACGTATCGCTAAGAAAAGTTCAAATGAAGGACTTAACGGTTCAAAAGTCGGTCAATAAAGAAACCGCCGCCGTCGGTGAAACGGTAGCCTATACCGTTCACATCGTAAACACGCTCTCAAGAAGCGTAAACGGCATCCGGTTTCAGGACGCTATTCCGAACGGGCTTTCGTTTGTCCCTGGCAGCGTAAAGATAGACGGAGCGGCGCAGCAAAGCTTTGACCCGAACTCGGGCTTTGACCTGCCGCCAAAGTTCAACTCGCCGGGAGCGTCGGGCGACATAACCTTCGACGCGAAGGCCGATAGGATGCCTAGCCCAAATCCCGCGCCCAATACCGCGAGCGCGTCGTATACCTACTCGTTCATTACCGGCAACCTGCCCGTAAGCCAAACGACCACAAGCAACATAGCGAATGTTACCGTCGGCACGGTGGATATCAGCGTAACAAAAGCCGCGGATAAAAAGAACTATCTGCCGGGCGAGACGGTGACCTATACGATCACGGTNNAAAAAGAACTATCTGCCGGGCGAAACGGTAACTTATACGATTACCGTAGCCAATAAGGGCACATTTCCGGTAAAAGCGCCCGTAGTTACGGATACGCCGCCGCAACAGATCAGCAGCCCGCAATACGCGCTGGTCAGCCCCGCCGGCGCTTCCGGCCCGTGGAGCGGCTCTATAACGCTGCCGGATATTCCCCCCGGAAGCACGGCGACGCTCAAGATCATGGGCGCGGTCGCTGCCCGCTCGACAGGCGCGCTGCCCAACGCCGCGACTGTC
>DBDD01000226.1 GCA_002293365.1 Christensenella sp. UBA941
GCCTATCCGCCGGATCCATACCGGCCGCCAACAGCTTATCCGCCGGGCGGCTGCCAGAGCTCCGCCCCCGCCGCGCCCCACTCTGGAAAGCGCGGAAACAAGCTCGTTTTCATCCTTGTGCCCGTTCTGCTTGCTGTCGTTACCGCCGTCTTGTTCATTTTTGTAATCGACCTGCGAAGCCCTGAACAGCGCGTACGGGACGCATTAGATAATACCCTCGACGCCATCGAGGCGGAACAGCTAGCAACCGAAAAGGCGCTGGGCTTCACCAGCATTTTAGAGCAGCTTCACGATAAAAAAGCGCAAATGGATTATACAGTCATCGTAGCGTTGCCCGAGGGCGCGATACCGGCCGGCGCTGCCATTACCGGGCCGGACGGAGCGCCTCTTAGCACGGATTCCGCCAGCGTATCCGGAACCCTGTATACCGACCTCGCGAACGGCGGCATGGATTGGGATTTGGGCCTGGGGCTCGGCGGTACGCCGCTCATTAACCTACGGCTCAGCGCGCGAGACGAGCTGATAGCTTTCTCGTCCGAAGATCTGTTTGAAGGAAGCTACGCCTTCTATCAGGATACCTTCGGCGCGGATTATTCAGGCTCCATGTTTGGCGAGATGTCGGGCGGCGGCGCGCCGTCTGTCGATCCGGAAATGTCCTTTAACATTGTAGAAAGCCTGCTGAATCTTACAGAGCCAACGTCCGCTGGCTCGCGCTTATACAGCGCTGAGACGGAAAGCGCGCTGGAAAATCTTGAGGACGTCCTGTGGTCGGCGGCCGCTGTAGAAGAGATGGACGACGAAGAGGTTTCCGTAAACGGCGTAAGGCAGAGCTGTAAGGTATACCATGTTGTTTACGAGCGCCCGGCTTTCATCGACTACCTGTACGCCTATGTGGATACGATTCTGGCCGACGAGGAGCTCGACCTTGGCCTGATGGGCACGATGTCGGCCATGACCGGCGCGCCCATCCCCGCCGGCGGCGATCTTGAGGACAGCCTGTACAGCATTCTGGAGTCCTTCGAACAGACCGTAACCGAAAACGTGGAAATCACCTTCTTTATAAAGGACGATCGCCTTGTACGGCTCGAAGCTCTGCTATTCGGCGAGTCGGACGCAAGCGACCTTGAGTTGACTGTCGAATTCGGCGACGGCAACTCCATCAGCAACGCCTTAACGGTCACGGGTGCGGCAAACGGAACCGAAGAGCTGCGTGTGGAGCTTTCCGGAAACCAAGTGCTGATGGACGGCGTTTACAGCCGCTACGCGACCATCTCCGCGCCGGGGGGGAATTCCATGAGCATTGAGCTTTGGTACGATACCGCCGAGGATTTCGACAACTTTACCTTCGCGGTGTTTCAGGATGAGACTGTCATTGTCGAATTGGGCGGCAGTATGCAGGTAAATACGACCCAAAATACTATGGACGCGGATTTCACGCAGATTGTGATGAGCGGCGCGGACGTCCTGCCTGAATCCGTACAAATCGGTATCCGGCCGAACGACGGTTACCTTTTCGAGAGCCTTTCGCCCACGATGCTGTTCGATCTGGATCAGGCCGCGATCGAGGCGTTAGGCCAGGAAATTATGACAAAGGCAATGGAGAAATTCAGCTAGGCGGCGTCTTTTATAATAAAGAAGGAGATTTATGCGTTTCTTCCTAACCTGTCTTTATTTACAGCTGCGCATACAGCTAAAAAAGCTGCCGGTGCTTATCGCCATGACTGTTGTCATGTTGCTGCTAAGCGGCCTTTTGGCGGTTGGCGCTGTGGCGCTGCTCGATACCGAGCGGTTTTCCGGCGTGACCGCAGCCTTCGCTTCCGAGGACGACGACCCCAGGCTTGCACCGTACCTTTCCCTGTTGGGCGACATACCGGAGGTTAAAGCCTATGGCAGCATTGTGCTGGCTTCGGCCGCCGAGGCATCCGACATGGTGGAGAGCGGGGAAGCCGGCGCGGCCCTTATTTTCCCCGCGAAGTATCTGGAAAACGTCGGCGGCGAAAAAATAATAATCCGGCTGATCGTTGATTCCTCTCGACCCATAGAAACACTATACCTAACCAAGATGGCCGTCGCTGGCGCGCGGATGTTAACAGCCTCTCGGGAGGGCATGCGCTATACTATGGAGACGGCGGATCAAATATCGGGCGGCGCGGCGGATCTCGGAGCCGTCGCAACGGGTAGCAGTTTGGTGTTTTTCGAGTGGGTACTGGGCCACGCCGGAATGTACCGGGAAGTCATTGTAAATACCTCCGGGCAGCTTACCGTGTTTCAGCACTACCTGCTATGCGCCGCGTTGGTCTTTGCTTTCCTGTCCACGCCCATCCTGTTTCGTCAATTGTCCTTGAATATACAGCGCAGCTGGGTACAGCGGCTTAGTGCCGGAGGCTTCTGTCTGACAGCCTACACAGCGGCTCAGCTTTCTGCGTTTATCTTCGCCGTTTTGCCGGCGTTTGCTTTGCTAATAGCGGGCGTCGGCGTTGTTGGCGCCGGGGATGCGGATATACTGCTATTCCAGACCGCCGCGGGACTCGTTTTGGCCTCCGCGCTCATGGCGGCGATGGGCTATCTTTGTTGCAACGCCGGAGGCATCGTTGCCTCGGTAGGCCTCAACTTCGCGCTCGGTATCGCCATGACAACCCTTTCGGGCGGGCTTGTACCGATTGCTATGCTGCCCGCGCCGCTGGCCGCGCTTGCGCCCTACGTCCCCTTCACCTGGATACGGGAAACTCTGGCGGGCGTCTACGGAGTCCCCGTAAATCCCCGTTCCATTTGGCTGCTGTTTGCCATGTGCTGCGCGCTGTTCCTCATATGCCTTTGGCGCGGCGCTCGCATAGGAAGGAGGCTTGCCGCATGACATTCTTCCTCGCGGGGCTGCGTCTTCAGCTTATACGCCTGCTGCGTCAGAAGGCTATAGTTATTTGCCTTTTGCTCTTGCCCCTTCTCACAGTGGCTATGGGGATTCTTTTACCTCCCGAGACTGAACAAAATCTCATAAAGGTTGGTATTTTACTGCCCCAAGATTCTGAACGCGCGGAGATAATGTGGCGGCGCATGCTGGAATATTCGGACGCTCGGACGCTTTTTATCCGGGCCGACAGTGAAGAACAGGTACGCTCAATGGTTGCGGGCCGCGTTTGGGAGGTGGGCTATATGTTCGCCGACGACCTCGACAAGCGTCTCGACGCGGGCGATTATCAGCGCATCGTAACACGCGTGAAGAGCCCGGCGTCGATGGCCCTATTTACTGGAGGTGTAATTTCGTCGGTAGTGATGGAGATCTGTGTGCCCGATATTGCCGCCGCTTATCTTATAGACAGCGGACTGGCTTCGTCAGACGAGGAAATACCGCCCTTTGTCGGCGGTATCTACGGCGACGACGAGATTCTTGAGCTCAAAACGGAGGCCGTGGGCGGCGCGCCGGTCACTATTGGGGCGGCGCTTACCGGAGCCGCGCTGGTAAGGGGCGTTTCGGCGCTGCTACTGTTTTTGGTTGCGTACTTCATGGCCGTGCGGCATCACGAAGACATGGATTCCGGTTTCTTTTCCCGGCTCGCGCCCTTTGTACCGCCCGCAAAGCTGCTACTGCCTTCCCTGTGCGCTGGCGGGCTTCTAATGCTAATAGGCGGCTTGCTGGCCGCCGCGGCGGGCCGGGCGTATTTTCCGGCGCACTACGCGGCTTTAGGCGTGGAGGCGATTCTGCTGCTTATGTATCTAGTTAGCCTGTCCGCCTTCGCTTTTTTACTGTACGCCGTCGTTAAAAACCGCGAGATTTTAATCGCGGCGCTGCCGTTTTGGATCATCGCCGGCCTATTGTTGTCTCCCATTCTGTTTGACCTTGGACAATGGTCGCCGGCGGCCAGATGGCTGGGCCAAATTTTGCCGCCGGCGCTGTATCTGCGCGCTGCTGCGGGCAGCGCGTCCGCGCTTTGGCAAGCGGCGATTATAGCCGGGCTCAGCTTCCTTTCCGGGCTGGCCTTGTCCCGGTTGAGGGGACGCCAAAAAACGCGATAAACTCCTTTGCATTGGCGCGCCTTGCAACTTGGATTATGTTGTTATACAATACATCGAATTACAAAATTGCACGAATGGGTGATCATCATTAAAATTACTTTTCCGCCCGTCGGAATGCGCGCTCTGAAAACGATTATCGCTATATTTATAGTGTTGACGCTAGGCGAGTTATTAAATACCGACGCACCGGTATACGCGCTTTTCGCGGCTGTGCTTACGATGCGCGATACGGTAGCCAACTCCGTTTCGTTTGGTATAGCGAGAATTATTTCTATTTTAATTGGCGGTTCCTTGGGGCTCGCGTACCTCGCGCTTGGCGTGAATACGCTTTCACCTTTTTTAAGCATTCCTATATTGTGCGTAGGCGCGTTTGCCGCGCTATACTCCACGCTGTTAATTAAAAATACAACATCCACCGCTTACGCGCTATTGATGCTCTTCATAGTATACTTCGGCTCGACAGGCCACGAATACGAGGATATTCTTCGCAGGATCGTCGAAACGGTCGGCGGCATAGTTATAGCCGTACTTATCAATAAGTTTATAAATTTCAAGGCTGTTACAACGCCTTCTGATCGCGAGCAGCAATAGTATCGGCGTATTTCATCGCGCGCTCCTCGCCCTTCAGAACGCGAAGCGCCCCCTCCGCGAGGGCCAAAAGCTCGTCCTCGCCAGGATATACCTTGATTGGCGCGATCCAGCCCGTATCGTTTTTAATAAAGGAGCACAGCCTCTTGCTGAACGCAAGGCCGCCCGTTAGTATAATCGCGTCCACCCTGCCTTCGAGCGTGACGGACATAGCGCCGATATCCTTCGCGATTTGGTACGCCATCGATTGGAATACCACAAGCGCATGGCTGTCGCCGGCCATAATCATCCGTTCGACCTTCATAGCGTCGTTCGTGCCGAGATACGCCTTTAGGCCGCCGTTGCGCACGACTAAATCGAGCATATCCTTCTCGGAATATTTGCCTGAATAACACATCCTGACGACAGGCTCAAGCGGAAGCCCGCCCGTGCGCTCGGGCGAAAATGGGCCGTCGCCGTCGAGGCCATTGTTCACGTCGATAACGCAGCCGTACTTGTGCGCGCCGATAGTTATACCGCCGCCCATATGCGCGACGACAAAACGGCAGTCCTCGTAATCCTTGCCCATATCCTTTGCGCAGCGCCGCGCGACCGCCTTTTGGTTAAGCGCGTGGAACTTGCTTACGCGCTCGAAGCCCGGATAGCCCGAAAGCTTTGCGCGCGGATCCATTTCGTCTACGACGACAGGATCGACCACAAACGCTTGTATATTGTACTTTTCGCCTATTTCGTGGGCGATAATCCCTCCGAGCGAGGAAGCGTGCTGCGCCTTGGCTGTGGATTGAAGATCCTTCAGCATCTCCGCGTTGATTTCATAAGTTCCGCTTACGAGCGGGTCGATTAGCCCGCCTCGGCCGACAACAGCGTCCAGCGCGCCCATATCGACATTGACGGCCAGCAATGTATCTTGAATGAGCTTCGCCCGGTATTCCCGTTGGTCTATAATCGTATGAAAGCCGCTTAAGTCGTCTGTGTTATGCCGGATTACGAACTCGTGTTCAGGAATATTGTCTTTAAATACGGCGATTTTGGTCGACGTAGAGCCAGGATTAATAGCTAAAATGGCGTATTGGCTTTCCATAGGTATACGTCCTCCTATGTATCCGACAATTTTAATATAAAATCTTTGATCTCATTCGCGATTTTTGCCGGTTCGAATGCGTGAACATAGTGTCCGCAATTCAAATCGATAGACTTTCCGTTTGTAAAATGCGACGCGTAATCGCGCATTATTTGGCTGAAATTCTTAATTATTTTCTCGTTTTCGTTCGAGATAAAAAGAATGAGCGGGATATCGCCGGGGATTGCCCCGTTTTTTACGCTTTTACTATTCTCAAGCAAGAGCTTGCCTTCATTACACATATCGGATGTAAACGTGCGGCGTTTCAACATCTCGATATAGATCTCGCTATCGGCTTGACTCAAGCTCCCCGACAGCGCGGCCGGCGAATTTTTGTATAGCAGCTTTGCGAAAGGCCTGTGTATACCTATTCCTGCTAAAAACCGTATGGCATCAATAAGCGCGGCGGAAGGCGCTTTGAATTTATCGTAGGCCTCCGGAGCGACCGCGTCCAGCCCTACTATGGCTTTCACTTCATCGGGATACGTTTGCGCCCAATATATCGCCTCCAAGCCCGACATGGAATGGGGAACGAGGATATACGGAGGCTCCGCCCCCGCCAATTTCAAGGCAGCCCGGCTTTCGCTGAGCATCGTTCCAATATCGCGCGCGTTATCGGTCGGCTCGCTCCATCCATAGCCCGATTTTTCAACGACAGCGATTTGAAAATCATTGAGCAATAAGGACCACAGCGGCTTAAAGTCGAGCGTTGGGCACGCTGTACCGCTTCCCGCCATAAAGACAAGCATGTCCTTTCCATTCCCCGCGGTAAAAACATGCATCTTGTGTCCGTCCACAGCGACTAATTTTCCCGGAGCGGGGTATTTGATGCTTTTCATGCCGCTTAGTCCTTTTTCAGCCGCATGAAAGGCGGCAGGCGACGCGCGGAGGATGCGCGCATGTAGCCGCCTTTTTGCGTTTTTACGTCGCTCATTGTGATTAGAGCGTGTGAGCAGGTGCGCTCGATAATACCAAGCGCTTCCTTCGCGGACTTGCGCCGGAGCGTAAGCATAAGCATATACCGGACGTCTTCCTTGCCCTGGACTTCCATCGTCGTCACGCCGAATCCGTTTTCACGCAGCGTGGTCATTAGGTTGTTCGCACTGTGCTGGTCGTGAACCACGACCTGTATCGCCGAAAGACCGAAAGCCAGCTTCTCGTCCAGCCATGAGCCGATAAAATTGCCGATTGCAAAAGCCAGCACGAACACGACGATTTTGATCGGATCCGATTGGAAACCGTTAAGTACAGTTCCCGTTACGATAAGCCAGAGCGTCATTTCAAATAGCGCCACCAAACTGCCTACAATACGCACGCCGCGGTTGATCAATACGATACGCAGCGTCGCGACGGCAACCTCGAAGATTTTGCCAAAAAATATAAAAACGTACACCCATATGCTGCCGCCGTTTAAAAAACTCAATAATTCCGCCATGTTTCCACCTTCATGGTTGTTTTAGCTACATTATATCATAACCCGCCTCGGGCAGTGTAGTAGCGGTCATGAAAAAAGTGCTTAATTCGGCATACAACAGCTATGTTCTTACAATTTATGTTATAATACATTAAAAAGCATTTAGGAGGCACCCGCATGTCCAAAAAACTTTCCGTCGAACCGTCAGAACTCCTTTGGAAAGACCGCCGGCGCAGGCTAGGACTGCCGCTAAGCTTCACAAAATACGAAATTTATGAAGATAAATTGGTGCTGCGCAAGGGCTTTTTAAAAACGACGGTGGATGAAACGATGATCTACCGCATTATGGATATCAAGCTCGTGCGCACTCTTGGTCAAAAGATGTTCGGGGTGGGCTCCGTAATACTGATGAGCTCCGACAAGTCGCATCCGCAGCTCGAGCTTAAAAGCATCAAGCAATCTGAAACCGTCCGGAATTTTCTAAGCGAATTGGTCGACAAGCAGCGTACGGCTAGAGGCATATCCAGCCGCGAATTGCTTGGGGATATTTTCGACGGCGACGGAGACGAAATCTAATAATGACTAAGAAAAAGCTAATAATCGGTATCGGAGTAGGCGCGGCGCTGCTTTTAATTCTAATCGTCGCTTATGTATTTATTACGCTCGGGCGCGTACAGCACGTCTCTGTCGACGAAGCGCGCGAAATCGCCGAGCAAAGCTTGGCATCCGGCGAAGCGGCCAAGCTTTTGGCAATCGAACCCGAACCGACGTCCGGCGCGGCGTTCGCCTCGCCAACATCGGAGGACGGTTTTCAAGGCGACTTAATCGACGAGGGCGAGCTCGACCTTTCTGAAGCCCCTCAGACGGAACTAACGCTTTCCGAAGAAGAATTGCTTCAGCAAGATATCAGCAATAACGTGATCAATATACTTTTGCTCGGCGTCGACCGGCGCGGGAGCAAGGGCGCTTCTCGCGCGGACACGATATTTATCGCGACGCTCGACAAAGTGAATAAAAAGCTCAAGCTATCCTCGCTCATGCGCGATATGTACGTCCCGATCCCCGGGCAAGGCGAACAGCGCATCAATACGTCGAGCGTATACGGCGGCCCCGGCCTTACGATCGATACTATCAACCAAAACTTCTCTATGGATCTTAAGGATTATGTCCTTATCGACTTCCGGATGTTCGAAAACATGGTTGACGAGCTCGGCGGCATAACTATGACGCTTACGGCGGGCGAGGTGTCCGCCGCGAACGACTGCATCGCCGGGCTGAACAAACAGCGCGGCGAAGATCTGCGCTCCGGCTTCATCACAAAGGCGGGGAGTGTGAGGCTTGACGGCAAACAGGCCCTGGGTTACGCGCGCATCCGGCATTACGGCAACGGCGACTACCAGCGCACAAGCCGGCAGTTCAGAGTACTGCTGACGATTTTTGAAAAGTTTAAAGAGATGGACATCATCACTCAACAAGAAGTGATACACGAGGTGCTGCCGTTCGTGGAAACAAGCCTCGACAGCGTACAAATCATCGATTTAGCCATGAGTGCGCTGTCCATCGGCACGAGCGAGATATTGCACTATCGGCTGCCCGTGGACGGGATGTATCAATCGCGGCGCATCCGCGGCGCGTCCGTGCTTTTGCCGGATATAAACGCAAACGCGCAGGCGCTTCACGAATTTATCTACCGAATGACCGACTCGCCTATTCAGGACGAAAGCCTCGCTGTAGGCGCTATTGGTACGTATGTTCCTCCCCCGCCGCTTCCCGATCCTACTCCATTTGGCATGACGCCGGAGCCGCTCTTTACACCCGAGCCGGTAATTACACCCGAGCCTACCGTGCCGCCGCCTATGGAGCTACCCGGTATCTTCGACGTTCCCCGGACGCCCGAACCGACGCCAGACGACATGTTCCAGCCATTGTTTTAATAAATCTGGTAATATTTAAATAATGTAATGTTAGTAACTTATTAAATTAACCCTATATTTAAACCATTGCTTATGATATACTGATCAGCGTGGGGTGTGTAATAAATGAGCAACGAAGAAAAAATCCTTTCGTATCTGGAAAAGCTGGAAGCCGGGCAGCAAAAACTTGCGGACGGGCAGCAGAAGCTAGAGGCCGGGCAGCAGAAGCTGGAAGCCGGGCAGCAGAAGCTGGAAGCCGGGCAGCAGAAGCTGGAATCCGGGCAGCAGAAGCTGGAGGCC
>DBDD01000344.1 GCA_002293365.1 Christensenella sp. UBA941
CCATACCGAGCGCCGCGCCGGGCACGGCGAATATACCCATACCGAGCGCCGCGCCGGGCGTTTTGCGCACGAATTCCTATACCATCGCGCTGACGGCCGAGGACTGCGACGCCGTAGTCGGCTACCTAAGCGATTTGGGCAAGAGCGAGGCGGCGTTTGAGCGGGCGCTTCGCACAAGCGTAGACGAAACGTCCGCCTCCGTATCCCTGAACGTTACGCCCGACGAGCAGGCCGCGTTTCTTAGCTACCTGAAAGATAACGCGTTCGGCGAAGCGCAAGGCGAGATAACGCTGCGCGTAAAGCTGACGGTGCGGGGATAGTTCCCTGATTCGCACTGTGTACATAGTTGTTCAATATCGCGACACAATCGCTTCAAGCGCAGTTCACCTAGTCGATTTACAATGACATTGTCAATCGAAAGGAGGAACGCATATTAAAGACACAGACTGCTTCAACGAAGATTTTTAACACGATTGGAGGTGTCGCGATAGACGTTTATATTCCCTAACTCGAAAATCCCACCCCCCTAACCATTTGGTAGAGATGATTCAATACTTATTGCCCGGGCAAACCCCGGGCTTTCGTTTACTCTTTCATATATGCCGCCACATCTTTTGACGCCGGACAAAAATAAGTGCAACTCCCACATTGGATACAACGGCTAAGGTTATAAGCCGCGATATCAAAGCGCTCATTGTTGTCTTTTGCACGGACAATCTTGTTAGTTTCTATGGAAAAACCCGCTGAAAAATCGGAAACTTGCAATTCTTCCAGTACAGGCTCCAAGGGCGGCGGCGAAACCACCTTGCCAAGATAGTTTTTCAGAGGCTTCCCGCTCGCCTTGCCATATTTACGCTTCGCCTCTTTTTGGGCCTGTTTTAGCGCGAGCGCGCTTTGAACGCTTTTTTTATTAATGATTGCCGCCGAATGCATAATATGTTATCTCCTTCCGAATTATTGCGCCCCTGTAGGCCCTATACCGCGTTTACGTTTTATCAGCGGAACGATAAGCGTCCATGCGATACCGGCGACCCATAAATATAAACAGATGAATTTAAGAGTAGTTATCCAAGGGCAGAGCGCCGCAATCGCGGCGTTATGCGCCGGATACATGCCGCTTAAAGCCCAAAGGAAGCTATTTTCGGCTATATCGAAGCCCGCTCTTGCAACAGCGAGCGCTGTCAACGCCTTTTTTGCCCGGTTATTATGTACATACCTGTTTATCGCGCTAAGCATCACTATCAAAAAGCAAGCGATAAAGGCGTAATCGAGCAACCAGAAATTGCGATACGCCGCCCTACCGCCGCCGCCCAGCCCTTCAAGCGCGTCCTCAATATCGTCCGCCGAATAGTGAAACCTCATATCGAGCAAATTGAAATCGGCGTCATGCTTTTGCATGCCACTATGCCCCAAATCCGTGGTATACATAAGGAGCAGACAGATAACAAAGCCTATAACGCCGATAAAACGAACGGTCTTCTTCACGCTATTTTCCTCCTATGCGCAGAAAGTCTATCATGCGGTCGATGCAGAAGGCGGCAAAAGCATCGCTGTCCATCTGAAGAAAATGCGAGAACGACTCGCCGGACAGCGAAAATAGATGGAAGAAGCCTGTAGCCATAAATATGGAGGAGTAGGCTAATTGCGTAACATCCACATCGGAGCGAATACTGCCCTCCGACTTTGCGCAAGCAAACAGCTCGACGACGCCTTGGATCATTATCATGGTTTGCGCGTTCAGTTTTTCGCGGTAAGGAACGTCCTTGTTGAGAGAATACGACTTGATAATCCCCTCCATCGTCATAAGCTGTAACAGCTGCGGGTTTTTTTTGTGAAAATCGCTGAATGCGGAATATGCTCTACGAATATTGTCCAATCCTCCGCTTTTAGAATCATGCGACGCGGCTATCATTTCGGTCAGGGTTTTGTAGCCGTCCAGCAATACCGCGAAAAATAAATCCTCTTTGCACGTAAAGTAGCGGTAGATAGTTTTTTTCGTGTATTCGGATTCTTTGGCCAAATCCTCCATGGAGGCTTTGTCAAAGCCCTTTTCGCAGAACAGCTTTATTGCCGTATCTAACATCTCGCGCTCTCTCGAGCGCCGTTCGCGTTCACGGGTTGACTCTTTCAAATCAAATCTCCTTTCAGGGTGCATTTCGCACCGTTGTTATATTTAGTATACCGTTAGTTTACTAAATTGTCAAGGGGCTGATATGCGCAATATAAAATTATTTCGCGGCTTTCGTTTGCCCGGATTCTTGACACCCGCGCGCCTTAGCGTGATAATTACTATGTTTGATAAAAGTTTGAAGGGATACAAAACGTATTAATGCTAGTTGAAGTAGATACGCACACCCATACCATGCTATCAGGGCACGCCTTTTCCACGTTGGAGGAAAACATGCGCGCGGCCGCCGCAAAGGGCCTAAAGCACCTCTGCATTACGGATCATGGCCCGAAGCTTGGCGGGTCGGCTCCGTATTACGTATCGGGCATGTATAATATGCTGCCCTCGTGTGTGGACGGCGTACAAATGCACTATGGCCTGGAGCTAAACATAACGGACTTCGAAGGCGGCCTCGATTTGCCCCCGGAGCGCATGCATACGCTCCAGTTCGCGCTCGCGGGCATGCATGAAATCGTAATCGCGCCCAAAGACAAGGAAGCGCACACCAACGCCTACGAAAAGGCGCTGGCAAACGTCCATATCGACGCGCCGTCGCATCCCGGCAGCGTCAATTTTGAATGCGATATCGAAAGAGTCGTAGCCGCGGCAAAGAAGTATAGCAAGCTCATCGAGATCAATAACCATTCCTTCTATGTTCGCGCCGCGAATATTCCGAACTGCGTCGCTTTCGCGAAGGAGTGCATGCGAAAGGGCGTACGCGTAATCGTTTCGAGCGACGCGCATTTCTCAGGAAATATAGGCGTGGTCGACAAGGCTATGGCTATGCTCGATTCTATCGGCTTTCCGAAAGAGCTTATCGTGAACCTGACGGCAAAATCGTTTGAGAAGTATATGGAAGAGCGGGCGTCAAGAGTTGGAGCGTAGAGCTTAGAGCCGCCTGCGGGCGGGAACCGCCTCTCCACGGTAGGGGAATTAGCCGGGGGCGATGGGGGCGCAGCCCCCATCATATGATATTTTCCCCTTCCGGCCGCGAAGCGGCCGGAAGGGGAAATAAAAACATCGCATCAACATTGAGAGGTGTCAAAATGGATAAATGGGACAAGCGCTTTGTAGAGCTCGCGAAAACCATCGCGACATGGTCGAGCTGCTATCAGGATAACCGCAAGATCGGCGCGGTCATAGTCAAAAACAAGCGCATATTGACCACCGGGTACAACGGCGCGCCCGCGGGCATCAAGAGCTGCGTCGAGCGGGGAGAATGCCTAAGACGCAAGCTGGACATTCCCTCGGGAACGCGCCACGAGCTATGCTACGCGATACACGCCGAACAGAACGCGATAATACAGGCGGCGAAGCTGGGCGTATCCATAGAGGGCGCGACGCTCTATTGCACGCATCAGCCTTGCGTAATCTGCGCGAAAATGATCGTCAATTCCGGCATAGCGCGCATCGTCTATGTCGAGGGCTATCCGGACGAATTTTCGCTAGCGCTTATAGCCGAGGCGAAAGTATCGCTTGAACAGTACGCCGCCGAAGATTGAACCAATTGCGGCTTTTATAGGCATAAAAGGGGATTTGGTTGATGAGAGTGGCTATCATTCCCATTATAAAGCAAATGAGAATAAAGAGCTGGCTGAAGAATATTTTTGTATTCATCCCGTCAGTTTTCGCGTTGAAGCTTTTTGATATTAATGTATTTACCGCAAGCTTGCTCGCTTTTATCGCATTTTGTTTGGTTTCATCGGCCGTATATACTATAAACGATATTCGCGACGCCGACGTCGATCGCATGCGCCCGGCCAAACGCGGCCGGCCAATAGCCTCCGGTGCGCTGAGCGTCAAAGCCGCATGGATTCTCGCCGCCGTTTTCACGCTTGCGGCGTTTGGTATTGCGTATTATATAAACATACTCGCTTTGCTGGTCGTTATTATATATTTTGCGGTAAACATCCTGTACTCTTTCCGGCTAAAGCATATACCGATTATTGACGTTTTCTGTATTGCGGCCGGGTTTGTCCTGCGCTTGTACTGCGGCGGCGCGGCAACATCCATCGCGATATCGGACTGGCTGTTTCTAACGGTAGTATCGATGAGCTTGTTTATGGCGTTTGGCAAGCGGCGCGGCGAGATGACGGAGAGTGACGCGGCGGGCCGAAGGCCCGTGTTGGAGTATTACGATCTCGGCTTCCTGAACGGCATGATTTTTGTCTTGGCGGGGCTATCTATGATGTTCTATGCGCTTTGGGCGATAGAGCGCGGCCTAAACATGGTATATACCGTTCCCGTTCTTATATTTATTGTCTGCAAATATTTATTGCTCATCCACGGCGGCCGCTCAAGCGGCGACCCGGTAACGATAGTCTTTAGCAGCAAATCCTTGCTGGTTACGATCTGCATGTTTGCAATACTGGCCGTCGCGCTATTATATAGCGGGCTATAAAGGCGTCAAAAAATGAGTGTAAACTTATACGATTTCGACAAGACCATTTATTCCGGCGACAGTACGGCCGACTTTTTTCTATTCTGTTTGCGGCGGTATCCGCGAATCGTTCTGACCATTCCGCAATTTTTCATTTCGTGCTTGCGGTATCTAGGCGGCGGACGGTCAAAAGAGCGGATGAAGGAAAGCTTTTATAGATTTTTGCTTTACGTTCCGGATGTACCCGGCATGGTACGGCTGTTTTGGGAAAGAAACGAAGGCAAAATTCAGCCTTGGTATCTCAATCAAAAAAAGCGCACGGATATCATCATCTCCGCGTCCCCGAGATTTTTGCTGGGGCCGGTCTGCGACAGGCTGTCCGTTACGCTTATCGCGTCGGAGGTAGACGCTCAGACGGGGCGCTATTCCGGCAAAAATTGCTTTGGAGAAGAAAAAGCCAGGAGGCTGCTCGCCATGAACGCCGAATTGCAAGTCGAAAGCTTTTATTCGGATTCAAAATCGGATCTGCCTCTTGCAAAGCTGGCCGAGAAGGCGTTTATTGTAAGGAAAGGATGTATATATAAATGGGAAAGAAGCCTAGCGGCCAAAGAGCCGCAAAAGCCTTTGCGGGGAATAAATACCTAGCGCAAGTATTGAATATCGCTTTCATCCTCTCGATGGGCATCTTTACTTTTCGCGTTTCGATTGCGTTCAGCCCCTTAGAATTGGCTGTTGGAATCGCTATTAGCCTTGCTATGGGCGCCGTTTTGGCCTGGAAATACGATATCGTCCGCAAAGCGTTTGCCTCGCTGACCGTCCCCGTCGCCGCGGCCGCTATCGTCGTATGCTGCGCCGTTATTTCCGAAATTTATACTAAATTCTGGAGAACCGCCGCGGGATCAGCATACCGCCCCTTTTTCGACGCTCATATATGGCTGAACTGGCTGTCATACGCGTGTATCGCGTTCTTTTTAATCGTCGTATTGTGCGTGGTATTCGATCACATATTCAAGTTCATGCAGCGCTTTTTCCAAGCTCTTGACAAGGCAGACAGGCGCGTCTGGCTGGTTTTATCCATACTAATAACGGGGATAATAGCGCTCCTGTACTCCATAACCGACGGATTTGGCTATAGTATGGATCAGGTATATTCCATTGATTCCGGCCTGGTTGGCGGCTACTTTTTCCCGGATCTGTATTTTTTCGATATCAAGCACACTTTTCTAGCTATAGCCAGCTTTCCTATGACCATTATACCCAAGGCGTTCGCCTTAATTTTTAACGCGCCATACCTATATGGCGTAGTATTAGCTATTATCAACGGGAATCTCTTGCTATTTATTGCGATGCTTATTCGAAAAGCGGCGGGCTGGCATACCTTTATATTGTTCGCAGCGTCCTCCCCTTTTTGGCTGTTCGCCGCGTTCTTCGAGAAATATGTTTTGGTTATATTGCCGCTGGTACTCTTGGTTTATTTTATGGTTGAAAACAACGATAAGGGGAAAATAGCATCAGCCGCTATGTCGGTCGGAATGATCTCGACGTCCGGCGTCGTTTTTCCGGCGCTATTTATAAACAAAAAGCTAAAAGACGGCCTAGCTATGGTAGTAAAATCAGTCGCCTGGGCTATCGGGCTGCTGTCGGTTATGGGGCGGACAAGCGTATTGTTCCATTTTACGGAGATGGTCGGGAGCAATATGAACTATACCGACCCCGGAATGAATATAATGAACAAGCTCTTTTCTTGCTTTGACCTACTGGCTTCGTCGCTATTCGTATTGCCGTTTAATATAACCGGCAGCGGCACTATCTGGTGGAAGACGGTTTCCATCGAGATGAATTGGGCCGGCCTTGCCGTTTTAGCCGTTTGTATAATAGGCTTCATCGCAAACCGCCGCAAAACCGAGTTTATATTCTTTTTGTATTGGCTGATTTTTATGTTCGTATTATTCGTTGTAATTGCCTGGTCGCCATTTTTAAGCCCGCTGTTTGCGCTGTATTTCTCTTGGGCAATTATCCCGCTATTTACCGCCGGGCTGCGGCGAGTAGCCGGCGAAAAACACCTTTCGAAGGTCGTTTATCCGTTAGCGGCCGCATGCTTTGCGCTTAGTATATACCATCTTATAAGCATCACAAACTTTTTCGTCACGAATCCTGTAATGTACGTTTCTTGAGGGAATATTGCCGGCGCGCGGGCGGGCAAACACCCGCCGCCTGCGGGCGGGAAC
>DBDD01000354.1:0-475 GCA_002293365.1 Christensenella sp. UBA941
AAAAGCGCCGCAGCGGAAACTGCCGTATTTGACAAGCTTTGCGAGGACGCGAAGGCATGGGAAACACAAGCGTCCGAGACCATGCTCATTGATATGGCTATCGAGTACGCGAAAACGCCAGCCGTTGAGCATACGGCCAACAAGTGGCAGCCGGACGGCTACGGGCACGGACAGGAAATCAGCAACATGGTCTACAAGATGTACCACCATGTTTACGAGGATACGGAGTACAACCGCGAGACAAAGGAGCGCGTTCCCGTGGCGTGGTATCTGACTTGGGGGGTGCGCACGCAAGCCGCGAACGGAGGGCGTTATACAGGCTCAATCGCTGGGCAGCAAAGGAAGCGTTTCACGGATAAGGCCGCTATGGAGAAATATCTACAGGGGCGAATCAAGGCGTATGCTCATTTGTTTTCTGAAATCTCGCCGCCAATTCCGAAGGAGTTTGAGCGGTATTTTACCGTGAACGGCCAGC
>DBDD01000354.1:605-966 GCA_002293365.1 Christensenella sp. UBA941
GGAGTTGTAGGCGCTGCCATGAACTCCTACGATCTTCGCGCTTACGATGTTGATACCGGCGCGCTTTTCGGTTACACTAATAGCGGATAGGCATATAATCGCCGATAGAAAGATTATAAGACTATAAAAAGCAAAAATATGGGAACCTATTTTTGTGAGAATTACCCGTTGCTATGTGATATAATAAGAAGAAAACAAAGGGCGCGCAGATGGGTATACATCCAAAAAGAATAGCTGGCATATGGGACGAAGGCTATGTTCTTGATAAACATATGGAGCATAGTGAGCTCATTGGGGAAGATGAATACGGCAGGCCGGAATTTAGCAATACAAGGACAGAGCTTGGCGAACTGGTCTTCCA
>DBDD01000354.1:1006-1156 GCA_002293365.1 Christensenella sp. UBA941
CGTCACGTTTGTATTTCCTGTGCCGGCATCTGTGGAGCGCGATAGCTATCAGCCCACATATCAGATTGCATATGAAATCGCTGATTACATCGGCGCGAAATATGCTGACGATATTTTAATGAAAACCTCATCCCAACAGCTTAAAGGGCT
>DBDD01000354.1:1265-2824 GCA_002293365.1 Christensenella sp. UBA941
GAGAAAATCTATGTCTTGACGATGACACAGACTAAGAGGTAGCAGACAATGAAGATATTTATTGCAGGCCCTCGCGCAATAACAAGTCTTGATGAGAACGTCGAGGCTAAACTAAATAGCATCATCGAGAAAGGATTTGAAGTCTTAGTCGGCGATGCGAATGGCGTTGATCGTTTGGTGCAGTCGTTTTTCAGTAAAAAGGGATACTCAAAGGTCACGATCTATGCAACGAATGGAATTGCGAGAAATAATATCGGCCTTTGGGTCGTCCAGAATGTGCCTGTGGATAAAAGCGTAAAGGGCTTCAAATTTTACGCTGCAAAAGATGAGCAAATGTCGAATGATGCTGATTTGGGCTTTATGATTTGGAACGGCATAAGCAAAGGCACCCTTAATAATATTATCAATTTAAGCAAGCAAGGAAAGCAGGTGATAGTGTATCTAACCTCATTGAAAAAACTCTTGTGCCTAGATAATTTGGAAAGCACCGAAAAACTTGCTTATAGCTGCGGCAATAATACGGCCAAAGCCTATAACGACTTGGTTAAAACCGGCAGCCAATCAGATGGCAAACAGTTAAGCCTTGATACAATAGCAAAATAACGCATCGGCTCGCGTTTTTATCGGAATAAGGAAATATCGCTTGAACGTCACGCTACAAGGCGCGGCGTTTTTTGCTTTGCAAAAAGGAGTTGATTATTACGCAAGAGCAAATAGACGAAAAAACCGTAGCGTTGGTTTGGCGGGGCACGAAGTTTTCGGGCCGCGTGCTGGCAAACCTGCTGAAAAAGCTGCTCGCCGGCATGAAAAAGAACGCGGCGAAGGTTCGGGGCGGCGCTGTTCACAAGGGCAAAATGACCGTTAAGCAGCTACTCGCCTCCGGCGACGCTGTAAGCAGCGTGGAGATNNACCGATCAGAATATCCGGGCGTTCGAGCCCGTCGCGCGAAAATGGGGCGTTGACTTCGCTCTGTTTCGGGACGATTCCGTATCGCCGCCCAAGTGGACGGCGCTTTTCAAGTCCAAGCAAGCCGACGCCATGCTCGGCGCGTTCAAGGAATATTCGGCCAAGATGCTTAACAGGGCGACCGACAAGCCCTCTGTGGTAAGCCTGCTGCGGAAGATGGTCGAGCGCGTTCATAATCAGATTGTCGATAAAACGCGGATGAAGGAACACGCGGGGCCCGAGCNNGCGATGATTACCGATAAGCTGCGTAAATACGTTTTGCCCTATCTTCCTTATGCTTTCATCTTCTGGTTCGCAGACAAGCTAGGCATGGCCTACCGCCTCGCTCCCGGCAATAACCTTACGGTGAAGCTGATCGGCGCGCTGAATACCCTCGGCACGGCTATGGCGAGCCCGCTCCCCTCCTTCGAGTCCTTTGACCTGTGCGTAGGCGCGGCGGCCGCGGGCATAATATATCTCATCGTNNAGAAAAACGCGAAGAAGTATCGCAGGGACGCGGAGTACGGATCGGCCCGCTGGGGCACCGAAAAAGATATCCTGCCGTATGTCGATCCTATACCAGATCAAAATATCATTCTCACGGCGACGGAATC
>DBDD01000162.1 GCA_002293365.1 Christensenella sp. UBA941
GATATGTTTTCTAGCACAGATTTTCCTTTCTTTGTAAATTATTTGCGCTTGACAAAGATTAAAGCACATGGCACGGTAAATACGAGTCATAAGCGTTTTACACTATTTGAGCGATTGGACACGCTCTAACAGGGGTGGGATTGCGCTTTAGTGGAGGCGAAAAACGGTGTTGTAGAATATTATTGATGTCTTGCAAAATCTGTGGTTTTATCGGTGATTGCTCATGATTTTAGCCTCGTTTTTATGAGTTTAGAGTACTCTTATCTCAAGCGCCTCCAGTAGATAGCGCTGGGAAGACGTGTTTGTTAACCTGTCTCAGAATTGATGAAGGTAATCTTAGGTCTATGCCAAGCATACAATCAAATCTTAAAATCCATCGACGCATCACCATCATTAGTCTGCTTATGGCACTCTTCGCCCTCTGCTCTCTCGTCGGTATAATCGCAGGCATATATCTCCGGTCGAGCCACAAAGACAGTTCCGCCACCGACGCAGAATCCCCGGTAGACCTATCTGTCGACATCCCATCCGTGATCTCCCTTACTACTAACGCAACCAACGGAACACTCTCTATACCTATAGTCCCTACTCCCGTCGGCGCTTTTGCCTCGCGTGATCTGACAGTATCTGTAGAAACAAATAATCCTGCCGGATACAAACTAACTATGAATAGCGAGACGAACGACACTGCTCTGACGAATCACACAGCATCGGGTAGCATACCCTCGATTTCCTCAGCGGGCGTTCTTGCTGCGAATACTTGGGGCTATCTGAGATGGCACGATGGCGAGAGCCTCAATATCACCTCCAGCACATCGATGTCGCCGATACCAGCGATGGAAAGTCCCGTTACCTTGCGTGATGCTGCGGGTATCGCAGCACCTCAAGATACCACGGTATCTTTCGCTGTCAACGTCGACACCTCTATATCTTCTGGAGCTTATATAAACAACATGGTCTTTACCGCCACGAGCGACTATGTCCCCACAGCGCCGCTCACTATGCAGACGTTTACAGCCGAACAATGCACAGCACTCCCAGATAATGGTGAACCAATTACTGTTGTGGATGCACGTAATAATCAGCTCTATTATGTAAAGAAGATCTCAGGCTCTGGCTCTGACCCTGTAACTGGAAACCTCATTGACCTTTGCTGGATGGTTAGCAACCTCCGCTATGAGGGCGGCGGCAATGATAGATACGGCGATGCACTGGAACTATCGCCCCGCTCTTCCGGGCAAGCCACCTATACCACCGCCGAATATATGAATCCCGGAGGCAGCACAGATTACACCGACACTAGCCCTGGAGATGGTGAATATCCCTCCTCCGAACCTTCATCTTGGGGGTTCTATGGTTATCTATACAACTGGTGCGCTGCGATGGGCGGGCAAACTAATGCCTGCGAAGAGGCTAGTCACGTCCAGTCCGAATATGATAAAACTATTTCTATATGCCCCGCAGGGTGGAGATTACCCGGAGGCGGGTTTTCTGCGACGGCAGTTGGCAACGATTTCGGCGCGCTAAATGATGCGATTAATTCCGGGTCTGACAGCAGTGATAGCATATTGCTGTCCGATTGGTTTGGTATGTACTCTGGTATATATAGAGACGAGGGCTTCAACTCTCTGGGCAGTACTGGATTTTACTGGAGCGCGAGCGATGTTTTCGATACTGACTATTTTGCCGCTCGCAACCTTCTCTTTTCCAGCGACACATCAAACTCAGGCGTTTGGTCTCAAATGAAAAATTATGGATTAGCAGTACGCTGCGTCAAAGAGACAACCTCGCTGCCGCTTCCAGACCCTAGTACCACCCTCGGAGCTCTCCAAAAACTCACGATCTCTGATTGCCCTACCACCAGAGCTACAGCCTTTGATGCTCGCGACAAGAAAGTCTACTGGGTACAGAAGATAGCCAACTCTGGCTTTGATCCTGCATCTGGAAACCGTATTGACCTCTGCTGGATGGAGACGAATCTTGCCTACGCCGGTTACAATGGCACGGATGAGCAATGGGACAGTTCTTGGGGCTGGCCCGATGATCGCTACGCCACGAGCGCATCCAATGATACGGCGAATATCTACGATGATATGCGCCCACTCACCATGATCCTTGAGAAGCCTTTCGAAGACAGCGATGAGAATCCTAATACTGCTTTCTCAACAGCAAGAGTGGCAGGTGCGGGAGGTGCCAGATCAGTAGATTCTCAGTACCAGTACCATTCTCAGTACCAGTACCAGTCTACAGTACCAGTAAGGCATCGATCGCATCACTCGTATGCTTTCGCATACGGGCGCATCACTCGCATGCCTTCGCATTTCCCCACCTCACATTGGCTGCATTCCGGGCTGCTCCTTCGCGTGCCCGTTTGCTTTCGTCGTACTTCGCCTTGTCGCGGTCGATATTGCCCCGCACGAAAGAGAAGGCCATTTGTAAAGCGCCGCTAAATTCGGGTAATTCGCCTGTCTCTACGTAGTGGAATAACGCCAAATCAAGCGCTTTAACCTCGTCGCCGCTTAGCAATTTCCAGTGTTGGGCATAGTCTGTATATAGCACGAGGCTCGTGTTGTTTCCCATTCAATCCCTCCATTACCGCGCTCATACTTCGAGGCGGCGTATGCCCTGCGCCGCCTCGGTCTGTGTGGGCTGGCTGCTGCCATATAGCCACGTCTCTATAGCCTCGGGCGTTACCAAAAATTTAACGCCTATTTTACGGCTGGGAATCTCGCCTGACTTTACGAGCCTACGAATTGCTGACGGAGTTAGGCCGGGGTATCGCTTTGCGGCTCCGTCGATACTCAATACAGCGGCTGCGGCGTCCGTCAGAACATAGGGCTTGTTGTTGGTTTCCATAGTCTGTACCTCCTGAAATAAATTTCCGTCCCCTCTTGTATAGTACAACAAACTACGCTATACTTAAATAGCAAGTATCGGGCATAAACAATAAAAAATGAAAGGTGGTGCTATATTTACTATGCTTTATCGAGAACGCGAAATAGCCAAAAGAATAAAACAAGAACGCGAGACAAAAAACTGGACACAGGACGATCTTGCGGAAAAACTGTTTTCAAACCGCAATTCGGTAATAGCTTGGGAGCATGATAAGGAAGAAAAAAGGCGCTTGCCCCGGCTTGATACGATGCTTAAAATGTGCGAAAAGTTCGGGTGTGAGCTAGGATATCTGCTTTGTGAGCACGACGGTAAAACCCGCGCGGCTACGGATTTACAAGCCGCTTCAAAGCTTGACTTGAACGCCGTTGATGTGTTGGTAAACGGCGCATGTAATACGGGTAGGAATACGCTTATGCTTAGCAAGCCGGTATTTAATCGTTTGTTCCGTATGGGGTTGAATAGCCTAATAGCAGATTGCCCTAATATTGTTGTATTGCTCGCCGCTTACGTATTCGGGCAAGACAAGCTATATCAGCATAACAGTATTACTATAGGCGGCGAAGATATACCCTTTCACGCTTCCGGGGTAGCTCTGAGGGCGGCGCTAATGATGGAGATACAAAGGCAACTTGATCAATACCGCCTAACGGTTGCGGGAAATGGCGGCGTCGCTCCGCTGGATGGAGTAAAAAGAGCTAATGAAGAAATAGCGGCAAGACAAGCCGCCTACGACAAGCATAATCCACACAAAAAAAAGGAGGGCTGACAATTGCAAGCATTGAAAAGCGCAAAGACGGCTCATACAGGATCATCGTATCAGCCGGGTACGATACAGCCGGAAAGAAGCTCCGCGAGTATAAGACGGTCACATTGCCAGACGGCATGACGGAACGCGCCCGCGAAAAAGAATTAAACCGGCTGGCCGTGCTATTCGAGCAAGCTGTTAAAAACGGAACATACCTTGACGGCGAAAAGGTTTCGTTTGCGGAATTCGTTGAAAAGTGGATGACTGACTATGCCGACAAACAGCTTGCGCCCGGTACGCTGCAAAACTATAAAATGCGGCTGCGGGAGCGCATCATTCCTGCTATCGGGCATATAAAGCTTGCCAAGCTTCAACCGCATCACTTGATGGAGTTCTATAACAATCTGGATGAGGAAGGGTTGCGCCTTGATATTCGTTACACGCCTACAGACGCGCTATTGAAGAAACTCGAAGATTATACCGTCCCCGCCCTCGTCAAGCTGTCCGGCGTAACCTTCAAGACGTGCGCGAGAATCAAGAAGGGTTCGGCCACTAAACGCGAAACAGCGGAAAAGCTTAGCGCCGCCCTCAAAGCCGATATAAAAAAGATGTTCACGAACAACAGCGACAAGAAGCTTTCCGGCAAAACGATACGGCATCATCATACGCTCATATCGTCCATTCTCTCCGCTGCCGTCAAGGGGAATGTCATAATGTCGAATCCCGCTGAACGTGTTGACCTTGGCAAGCTGCCCAAGTATAAACCCTCATATTACGACGATGAACAATTGCTTGATATGTTCGCCGCGCTCGAAGGGGAGCCGCTACGGTATAAGGCTATGATTTACCTAACGATTGATACGGGCATGAGAACGGGCGAAATAACCGGCCTTCGCTGGCGCGACGTTGATCTTGAAAACGGCGTCGTGAACGTGGACAAGCAACGGCAGTATGTGAGTTCCTACGGCACGATTGAAAAGGCTCCAAAGACTGATTCCGGCGTGCGGCCTATAACTCTATCCGAAACAGTTACGGCTCTCATGAAACAATACAAGGGTCGGCAAATGGAGGGGTTGTTGCGCTTGGGTATCTCATGGAAAAGCGATATGCTGGTATTCGTCCATGAAGACGGAGCGCCCTTCCATCCTCACAGGCCGTATAAATGGTTTACGGAGTTCCTAGAGCGCCACGGGTTACCCAAGATAACTTTCCACCAACTCAGGCACACAAACGCTTCCTTGCTCATTTCGGCGGGGCTGGACGTTGTTACCCTGTCCGGGCGGCTCGGACATGCGGACAAGAATATCACGCTCAATACCTATAGTCACATCATCAAAAGCAAAGAAGCACAAGCCGCCAATAAAATGGATATCTTTTACAATGAATTATCGACTCGAAATAAAAAATGAGGGCGCTAGTCCCCAAATAGTCCCCAAGACGCCCTTTTTAGCACTCGGAAGATACGAAAAACCGCCCAATATAGGCGGTTTCTTGTGGTGGAGGCGAGGGGAGTTGAACCCCTGTCCGAAAACCTGTCGACGAGACCTTCTCCGAGCGCAGCGGTTACTTTAGGATTCCCCTCACGCGCCCTCTAACCGCAAAGTGCGCGCTGCGGTAGCTTCATAAATCCGGCCTGCCGCAAAGCTTAGGCAGGTTCGTTCTCCACTAAATGACGCCCGGATCCCGGGCCGTGGAACTCCCGGGGCGGACGGTCACGGCTTAAGCCGCGACAGGAACGTAATTATCGTTCGCGTTTATATTTTTTTCCCGTTTTTATCGCAGTCCGGGGCTGCGGCTCGCTTATCCCGCCCCCATGATCCCCGTCGAAACCAAATACGCCCCCGATTAGTAGTTAGTAATTAGAAAATAGTAATTTGTAGTATTTGGCGGGTATTCGAAGGCTGATTCGTCTATTCCTCCTTTTCTTTTTCCCTTCATATTAATTATTCTATCACTATACTATATCGTTTAATCCGAGGAAATCGATAGTGGCAAAATAATCCTTTGGCGTTTCGGCGCGGCGTATCAGCTCTGTGGAGCCGTCTTCTTTGAGCAATACTTCCGCGCTGCGCAGCCGCCCGTTGTAATTGTAGCCCATAGCGTGCCCGTGCGCGCCGGTATCGTGGATGACGAGTAAATCTCCTATGTCGACTTCTGGCAACATGCGGTCAATCGCGAATTTGTCGTTGTTTTCGCACAGCGCGCCTGTAACGTCGTACATATGGTCGCGCGGCGCGCCTTCTTTGCCCATAATCGTAATATGGTGATACGCGCCGTACATCGCTGGACGCATCAAGTTCGCCGCGCAAGCGTCGAGGCCGACGTATTCCTTGTGCGTATGCTTTTGGTGCAGTACGCGGCTTACAAGATAGCCGTACGGCCCGGTCATGTAGCGGCCCAGCTCCGTGAAGATTGCGGGCTTTATTCCCAGCGGCCCGAATACCTCATTATATGCCTTTTCAACGTCGCCAGCGATTTGGAAGATGTCCTGCTTCTTATCCTCGGGCTTGTAGGGGATACCAACGCCGCCCGAAAGATTGATAAACGCGATCTTCGCGCCCGTATCTTCCATAAGCTCCGCCGCTGTGATGAAAAGCGTCTTCGCTAGCGCGGGGTAATATCGTTCGTCGAGAATGTTGCTTGCTAAAAACGCGTGCAGGCCGAATTCCTTTACGCCCAGCGCCATAAGCCTATTGAAGCCTTCGGTTAGCTGAGGCCGAGTGAAGCCATATTTTGCCTCGCCGGGGCTCCCCATGACGGCGTTGCCCGCGACGAAGTCTCCGCCTGGATTGTAGCGGCAGCTGATGACTTCGGGGATGCCGCCATGCTTTGCCAGAAAGTCGATGTGCGAGATATCGTCAAGGTTGATCGTCGCGCCCAGAGCCCGGGCGAATTCAAATTCCTCGGCGGGCGTCGCGTTCGAGGAAAACTTGATGTTCGAGCCCGTTACGCCCAATGCTTTTGAAAGCATAAGCTCCGTCAAACTCGAGCAATCGAAGCCGCAGCCCTCTTCGGCTAGGATTTTGCAGATAACCGGGTTCGGCAGCGCCTTCACCGCGAAATATTCTTTGTACCCTTCGTTCCAGGAAAACGCCTTGTGCAGCTCGCGCGCGTTTTCGCGTATTGCCTTTTCATCGTAAATATGGAAGGGCGTCGGGTACTTTGTTACGATTGCCTCAAGCTGATCTTTGGTGAATGGAACCCGCTTCATCTGTAAGTCTTCTCTCCTATCTATAGCTTTTTGTCTATTGTTTTTATTGTTGTCTCGCTTCTTTCATAGCGCGGTCGCTTTCGCGTTTCGCGTCGCGCTGGGCGAGAGCGTCTCGCTTGTCGTATAGCTTTTTGCCTTGGCATACCCCAAGCTCCAGCTTTACCCGTCCGCTTACAAGATAGAGCTGGAGCGGTACGAGCGTATAGCCCTTTTGCATAACCTTCGCGTTGAGCTTTTGTATTTCGCTTTTATGCAAAAGCAGCTTCCTGTCGCGAAAAGGATCCCTGTTGAAGATGTTGCCCTTTTCATAGGGGCTGACATGGCATCCGTGCAGGAAAGCCTCGCCGCCTTTAATTTGGACGTAGCTGTCCTTCAGGTTCACCTTGCCCTGACGGATGGATTTAACCTCCGTCCCGGCGAGGGCGATACCGGCCTCGTATGTATCTTCCACGAAAAAGTCGTGCCGCGCTTTTTTATTTTGCGCTAAAACCTTATGGCCGGCTGCCAGCTAAAACACCTCAATCCGTCAATCGAATACTAACGGAACCGTCGATCGACTATGAGATTATATCATGCCGCTCGTTTCCTGTCGATATGCGGCGGCGACGGCCGCACCGTTTTTGGGCGGCAACGTCCGAGCCGCTTTACTCCGCCTGGCTTTCGAGGAATTCGACGGCCTCCAGGTATTTTGCGCGTATCTCGTTTTGGTCGGGATCCGAACCGTACACAATCGGAGGAGGATTGCCGGAGTAGGAATACGTCTTAGGAGGAGCCCCTCCTTTTACTCTGCCCAGATTTTTCACGGCGCGCCTCTTCGGAGCGGAATAGAGGATTACGTCGGTATGGGGCTGCATCGCCGTCGTGTAATTGTTGTCGTACCAAAAAGCAAAATCGGCGGAGTAATCTATGATAAGCACATAACCGACCTCTTCAAGAGAATTCGGGCGCAAGCTCTCGGGCAGCGCCGCCGTCGCTTTTAAGTTCAATATGTAATTATTGGTGTATTCGCGGACAAAAACCATGAGCTTGCCTTGGTTTTCCGCAGAGCATCTGTTGAATATGACCTTGTCGCTCTCGCTCCACCAGCCGGGTTCGCCGCCCGTGGCTAAATCCTTTGCGGCTACGCTGCCGGTAGCAAGGCCGCGTAGCGCCGCGTTTTCGGGCATCGCGGCCAGCACGAGGCTCATCGCGTCAAAGCCGTTCTTTCTCGAAGATAAAGCGCCTTCCGCCAGCCCCCACATATTGATAACCTTGGACAGTTCGTCCATATTGGCAAAAATGGCTTCGGAATAGCCCTTCATATCGTCGTTTTTCAGCGCGCCGAATATCGCCGTCAGCACGGGCGCTAATTTATAGTTCCCGAGCTTCGCCGCCCTTGACTCGATCTCCTCGCCGTGGGGATTGCCGAGAATGGGGTCGTGAGGGACGCTCATTGTTTCGTTAATAAACTCAATTAGCTCGACATAAGCGTATTTTTCACGCAAATCCGAGGGCAGCGCACCCGGTAGAGAATGCTTCAGAACACGCGCTTTATCGAGCTGATCGTTATCGATGTATGCTCCAGCAAGCCGTAACCACGCGTCATTTCTGCGTTCGAGCAATTCAGGCGCGTCCGGCATCGTTTCTAAAAGCTCATGCGCTTGGTCATATGCGCCGGTGTTCAAATAATCGTCGATTTGCGTAAGATTTAATTCAGCCTGCGCCTTATCTGCTTCGGCTTGCACCCGGTCAATCTCGGCCTGGGCGGCCAAAGCTTTTTCAGGCGCGTCTGAAAAGCTGCCAAGAGCGATAAAGGCGGCTTGCGCCTCGTCCCATTTTTCATTAGCCATCAGCGCGTCTGCTGCCGCGTATTGGCATTCGGACACCTTTTGCGCGGAATCCTGAAAACCGCCTAAGGCCTGAAAGCTAGCCCGCGCGGCGGCGTAATCCCCGGATTCAAGCAGCCGCGTCGCTTCTTGATAGTCAATATTTTGTTGGCAAAGCCGCGCCAATTCCGGCGTTTTATCATAATCGGGGATAGTGCTAAGGAGCTCAAGCGCTTTGTTGTAGTTGCCCGAATCAAACAATTCCTGTGCTTGGTTAAAGCTGTTGGCGCTGGACGCGCACCCTGTCATAACCGACGCTATCAGTATGGCGGCGAGAAAAAAAGCGATGAGTTTTGTGAGTTGCATTTTACGTCAGCCTTTCATTGCCTAAAGATGAAAATATACAAGCATCCTTAATATACCATATTCACCAATATAATGGAATCAATAATTTTATGAATATAGCGGATCTTACGATTATTTGAAGTTATGTTTGGCGCTCTGTATTGATATAAAAATGCGGATAGTACAGTCTTATCTTCGCGCGCCAATCGCTCTTATTATGGAAGCGTAATGGATATTATACAACAACGTCGAGTAAGGAGAAATCAATATGAAAAATCATTTAGCAAGAGGCGCGGCGGTTATAATCGCATTTCTATGTATGATGGGTATCGTGTGTGTACCGCCTAACACGGCTTACGCGGCCGCTACGGCGGACGCCCCGATCGATTTCGCCGCGATTGGCGTTATGGACGGCGGCGTTCCAACGTATTATATCGAGGTTGAAGAAATCTATGCTCAAGCTTATCAGTCCATCAATATCACTTTTCCCAGTTCGTTTACAATCAGCTATCCGGACTCCCTGAAGAGCGTCTGGTCGATATCGCATTCCGCAAGCGAAGACTATGTGACGACGACCTTTATCGTTAAGGGAACAGCGCGCTCGGCCGACGGACTTAAAACGGAGTTGGAAAGCGTTACCTTCAAGCTTGCGGATCCGGTTCGATTTGCGCGGGAGCGTTCGCAAATCACGATTCAGGCCTCGTCCTCGAAGGTAACGACGTATCAGGATGAATCCGGTTATTTGCATTATTACACGTTTGTTCCGAGTATATCGGTCAACTGGCTGGAGGCGTATAACGAGGCCAAGAAATCCTTTATACAGGATCCGCGATATCCCGACGATCCGGACAGAAAGCTACAAGGCTACCTAGCGACAATAACCTGCCAAGCGGAGCAGGATAAAATCTATAACGATATCGCGACGCAGTGCGGCTGGCTGGGCGGGACGCGCGCGCTTTCGCGTTCGAGCGGAGGGCCGATTCTGGACTGGGATAGCCTCCCGGCGGATATAGGTAAGTTCGGCGAGAACTTTATAACGAATTCCGGCCCAAATTACGATGACGCGATAACGCAATACTGGTATTGGGCCGACGGGCCCGAGACCGGCAAAATATTCTACACCAAGGCTAGACGCGAAGATCCCGGGGCGCGAACGCCCGATCCCGCAACCGAGACGCTGGATAATATCCCAGAAGGTTTTTTTGGTTGGGAGTACTATTCCTTTTGGGCATCCCAGGAGCCGAACAACCTCCACTCCACTCCGTATGACGGCGGGCCGGGAGGAGAATACGCGCTGCAATTCGCGTGGAGCGGCCCGAACTGGAACGACTACAGCCACGCTAATCCGCTACATATCAACGGCTACTATATAGAATACGGCGGTTATCCCGGCGGCCCGAAGGCGGACGAGCTGATAAAGCTTCTGAATCCAAGCAGCGCGGAGCTCGACAAACCGGTTTATGTGCAGTACCGTTACGCGGCTATAGAGGACGGGGCGGAACCGGATTCATATACGCAGATTGACGGCGTCGGAACCGCGTGGGATCGCGTCATATTCGAGCAAAAGGATAAAGCGGATAAGTCGTTTACGGCAATCCGAAATCTGCCCTCAGAGGCTGCGGACATTCCGGGATATACCCCTTGCGGGTTTGAATTCATCGGCGACCCGGGAGATCGTTCAAGCATTACCGTCAATGCGAATGGCGACGTGTCCGGAATATATAGCCCGCGTATTCAGACTATCGTTTTCCTTTACGAGCCAACCGCGCCCATTGCAACGCCGACTACGCCTATTGCGACGCCGACCACGCCTTTGCCGTCTCCAACGCCTTCACATCCAATCATTCCTTCAAATCCTTTATACCCTTCGGATCCGAGTTCAAATGGGGACCGGTTTCCAGCGCCTACGTCCGCGCCTGGTTTGGTTCCGGAGTATTCCATAGCGCAGCCTGTGCCGACTGAACAGGACGCGCCGCTGAAGATACCGAGAACGGGCGACAGCCATAGCCGGGAGCTTGGGATAGTGCCGGCGATATCGGCGCTAGGCGTATTATATCTGGCTATAATACTTTTAAAAAAATACATTGACAGACGAAGTAACTCGTAGTATATTATAAATCGAATTTGAAGTTACATCGGGGGAGGCGAGGGCATGGCCATCGACTCGGATATCATTCGCGGGCACACAGAAACGATTATTCTGGCACAGCTTATGAACAAAGACAGCTACGGCTACGAGATAAACAAGACGATCGCCGAGCGTACGGGCGGCGCGTACGAGCTAAAAGAGGCGACGCTGTATTCGGCTTTCCGGCGCTTGGAAGAGTCGGGGTGCATATCGTCTTATTGGGGCGACGAGGCTACAGGCGCTCGCAGGCGCTATTACTCCATTACGAGCGTAGGGCGCGAGGCGTATAAAAGCAATATCGAAGCATGGAATAGGGCAAAACGCGCTATAGAAGCGCTGATTCAGCCAAGCGGCAAAAAGGAGCAAGAGAAATGAACGAAGAAATCCGCCGGTATATCGAGACGCTGTTCAAAGACGTACCGCAGTCCCCGCGCGCGGGCGAGCTAAAGGAAGAGATGCTGATCAATCTCAACGAGAAATACGAAGATCTTCTCGAAAGCCACGACGCAAAAAAAGCGTATGAGTTGGTGATCGAAGGTATGGGCGATCCAAATGAACTCATCGGCTTTTTGCGCGATAGCGAAAGTGCGCAAGAACATCTTGAGGCGGATTTTGACGAGTTGAGCGGGATCGAAACCATTGAGATCGACGCGTATAGCTTGAATATACATGTGAGCGCAACCGGGGACGAAAGGTTTAGCGCCGCCGTACGCTCCACTATCGGAAAGAGCGGTGTGAAAACACGAATAACCACGGAGCGCGTTGGCGACAGGCTAATCGTCCGCCAGGAAAAGCGGCCTTGGTTTTTCTTGTTCTACCCATTATTTGAACAGCTCGACGTTCGCTTGCCGCACGGCTACGCAAGGGGCCTTGAAATACGCTGCAAGTCTGGCAACGCGGATGTATATTCAGGCGCGCCAGCAGAGCTTGATAGCCTCAAGCTCGACGTATTTTCCGGAAACGTGCGCTTGGGCGGCGTTTCATGCGACGCGTATAGCATCGAATGCGTTTCGGGAAATATAACGATTGCTTCTCTATCGGGCTCCGGCGAAGTCGTCTGCCATTCCGGCAAAATCGCCATAGACCGTCTGTCCGGCGCGACGCACAGGCTAAAGCTGACCTCCGGGAACTTGGCGGCGGAGCGCCTCTCAGGCAACGTAACCGCCGAGCTGACGTCGGGCGGCATAAAGATCGAATCGTTCCGCGGCGAGGGCAGCTTTTCCGCCACGTCGGGCAATATCCGCGTCGATATCGACGAACTATGCGGCGATTGCTCTCTTCGGTCCACGTCGGGCAATATTAAGGCGCATATCAGCCCTTCCGTGTCGTTTAAGTTCGAGGGCAATTGCCGCTCCGGCAGTATCAAGACGAACCTGAAAGAGCTTTACGACGCCAAAGGAAAGCGCGCGTTTGCCGAATCGGGGACGAATCCGCAAAACATTGTTAAAGCTTCCGTCGTTTCGGGCAATATCGGCGTTTATGTAAAGTAAAGTTTTGTGTCAGCCGTATGCACTAGAAAGAAATAATATCAAAAGCAAGCGTAGCTACCATGGCCTTCGGGCGTGTGTAAAATTCTTTTTCCAGTAGTTTGAAGAAATGGATCGGCGTACGACTTTTCCGTTGCCGGAGGAGGCGTCGATCATCTGCCCGCCGCCAATATATATGCCGACATGGCCTATTTCCGTGCGCCCGTTATTAAGAAAGAACAGTAGGTCGCCTTTTTGGAGCTTGGAGGTGCTCGTTATTTTCTCCCAATCGCTAACATTTGCATATCCCTTTGACGTCAGCCTGCGCCGGTTGGAGCCGGCTTGCTTAAGGCAATAATAAACAAACCCAGAGCAGTCGAACGTATCCGGGCCGGTTTTGCCGAGGCGATAGCGGGAGCCAAGCTTGCTCTTCGCGATAGCGATCATTTCGTTCACATTGGCCGAGCGGCGCTTTTCCTTCGCCTTTTTAGGATCCGGCTTGGCGTCGTCGGAGTTTATTCGCTCGATCGTATGCTCGCCCGCTTTGCCGTCCGCGCTGAGCCCGTTATTTTTTTGGAACGCTTTAACCGCGGCGACAGTTTCGTCGCCATAATAGCCGGTGGCCTTGCTTAAATAGCCCAAATCCTTGAGCTGGGCTTGAAAGCTCGTAACGTCGTCGCCTTTTGTGCCTTCCAGTAGCGTGTATTTCTTGGCTTCGCGTGAAAAGATGAGGTCGAGCGTCATGACGCCCGCGATGCCGTCCTCCTGCAAGCTGTGCTGGCGCTGAAAAAGCTGCACAGCGTATTCAGTGACCGGCCCGAAGTGCTGGGTGGGCTCGTCCGCTTCCATATAGCCGAGATCCATTAAACGCGCCTGTAATTCGGCTACGCGCTCGGAGTCCTCGCCGTTCCGCGCCAGCGTAGGATCGGGCGTCGGAGTCGGACGCGGAGTAGGCGTGGGCGTAGGGGTGGGCGCAACAGTTGGTTTTGGGGTGTAAATAGGGGGAGCAGCTCTAAGCTCCAAGTCGGCAGGCTCTGCATCGGCGCGCTTTTCGCCAGGAAGCGCAAAAACCAGAATAATCGCGCCCAAAAGAAGCGCTGATAAGGGTACGGCGATTTTCCAATGCGGCTTAATATGCTTAAGCTGCTTAAACGCGCGGCGCACAGACGATTGAATTTTTTTACGCCATTGGCGCATATTCCTCGCTATGTAAAAGCAATCCTTTCCTTCGGGCGAACCGGTACGAGCATCGATTGGCTGTGCGTGATTTCGCCTCCCGCGCATGCGGGTTTCGTGTCATCTCGTTAAAATTATATTTTGGTTTTATCCCTTTGTCAATAAAGCCGACATCCCAGGCATTTGAAATACAACAAGGATAAATCGCACGGATATAGAATATCTATCGCATGAATAGAAACAGAAAGTTTAAAGATACTTTATCAAATGGATTCGTTCATTTTTGTCTGTTATTATTAGCGGCGGTTTTCTTTTTCTTGGCTGTTAGCGGATTGCTGCTTACAAGCAAAATCAATCCTGATTTCTATATCGCGGAGCGTATTATCTATTCGCCGGACAATATTATTATCAATATTATCGCGGCTATTGCCGTCTTAGGCGCCGCTGTGTTTTTACACTGTAAGTTTTCGGGACGCATCAAAGCCGTTCACTGTAATATCGCCGAAATCCTCATGCTGGTTTTCATTTTCGCCATAGGCGTATATTGGGTCGTTTCCGTAAAATACATTCCTCAGGCGGACTCGGGCATGTTAGCAAGAGCAGCCGCTAGCGCGATTGCCGGAGACTATTCGGGCCTAACTCAAAGCGATTATTTTCAAATATATCCTTTCCAACTCGGATATGTTGCGATTTTAGAGTGTATCCAGCGCGTTTTCGGCACGACCAATTACACGGCAATGGCTATTTCAAACGTGGTCTTTTTGGCAGCAGCGTATTTCGCTGTTGTACACATTACCAAAGCCGTATTCCAAAACCACGGCGTTACATTGGTCACTATTATTTTGCTTGGGCTATGCTGGCAGCCAGCGCTGTTCTGTACCTTTATTTACGGCAATATAACGGGCTTGGCGCTGGCGCTTCTTGCAGTATTCTTTTATATCAGATATTTGCAAAATGACGGAGCGCGCAATATAATCCTATTCTCCTTGTTTGCCGCGCTAGCCATCGTGGCAAAGCCAAATTACTGGATATATGCGATTGCAATAGTTATATGTCTGCTTTTGCAGCTAATCAAAAAAGCGAAAATGCGCGGCGCCGTTTCTATCGCATGCGTGCTCGCGCTATCCACGGCCTTTATTTCTTGCGTCCAGATGTATTATGGCTGGCGAGCCGATATTGAAGTCGATAACGGAACCCCGTTAACCGCTCACCTAGCTATGGGCTTGCAGGAAACGGGCCCCGCCGCAGGCTGGAATAACGGCTACACTTACAATATTTTGAGGGACAACAATTACGATATCGATGCGGCAAATCAACAGATTAACTCCGATATACGCGAGCGGATCGATGCGTTTATACAAAACCCGCGCCATATTATATCTTTTTTTGCGTTGAAGACTATCAGCCAATGGAACGAACCAACCTTCCAATCCGTATGGGTTAGCAAGGCTGGGGCTTATGCCGACTCTCCGCCGCCCGTTGTAGACGCCATTTATAAAGGTGCGGCTGGCAGCGCGCTGGAACAGTATTTCGATTTATATATTCAGAGCATTTATATCGCGTTCTTTTTTGGAATTGTTTCCCTTATGCGCGCTATGAAAAAAAGAACTGCCGGCGAGGAACCGCCGATATTTCGCCGCGGCGGCGCGGTTCTGCTGCTCGTGATACTTGGCGGCTTCTTTTATCATTTCTTCTTTGAGGCGAAGGCCCAATATATATTAGCGTATATACCGTTATTGTTGCCATACGCGGCGTATGGCTTGATAAGCTTCGGCTCTTTTGCGACCAGAAAATTAAAGCTGCCATTAAAGAACGAAACTCGAATTTAGATTGAACCAGACTGACTATACTAATTGTCCATTGAGCTTAAGCAATTTGCACAATTGCGCTTCTTGAATAATCTCTATTCGCCAACTTGGCTGTCGCACACTCATGCGCTGAATATAGGTTTCCAAGCCTTGGCTGCACTTTTTCGCCGTAATGAATACAACAATGCACTGCGATCCAAAGTGTGTAAACGGTTTAATCAGCTGATACATATAGGAGTCCGCAACGGTATTTGAGATTATCTCCCGTCCTGTTTTAAACGGCATGCACAAATATTTTGTTATACCATCTTCAATAAAGCGCAAATCCAAATCTGATATTTCCATTGCGCCATGAGGCTTGGCAAGTTGTCTGTCCAGTTCTCCGGAATCAACATTTTTTATGCATTGCGATACTTTATATCGCAACGCGGCATCATCATAAGAATTCAATAAAGCTATGTCATCGTCTATGCAATTTACTGCTCGAATTTGAGAATAATGATTAAAAAAGTGATGCAAGTCATACTTCACTCTCATGTCGTCGGCTCTATTTGTTATGCTTATTTCAAACGAAGTTAAGTCGATATCATCTCTGTAAACCAACTCATTACTAAGCAGCCTTAAGCATAGGAAGCCGTTATCACTGATTGGATCTAATATCATACCTATATTGGCGTTAAACCGTTTGCTTGCTTCATTCGGAGAATATTTATAGAGCGCGTTTAGCGCCCATCTATATCGATTGTTTTTAATTAAGGCCGACGGAAGCCCCGCGTCTTTAATCGGCAAAATATCATATAGCAATGAATTCCAAAAAGAGGATAGTTGATGATTGCTAATAAAGACATCTTGAGCGGCTGAGTTCTTGATAATAATTTTGAATAGCGCCATACATTCTTCGCGCAATTTATAAGCGATGTTATTGTATTGGCTGTCTTTATAGCCGCCATATTCGAGTAAGGCTTGAAAATAGTTTAGAAGCATATAAATCAATGCGGAAATATCAAAGTCAAAAGGGTGGCCGAAATAATTCGCAACAGCTGTTATGACCTTGTCCCCTCTTGAAAAGAAATAGTTATCCGCGGAGGAGCCCAGCGAAAACTCTAAAATATCCGCAGCAAACATTTTGCATCTAAAGCAAGATATATTGATATTTGATTGGTATATTGAGTTTGACAACTCCTCCCCGTCTTTTTCGAAGACGCGCTTGGGGAGATAATAAAACCCCATATAATACCTGAAATACTCTTCGTCACAAATGGCGTTCTGAATCTTATTGAAAAACAATCCAAAGGAAGCCTTTGTGATTGGATCGAATGAGAAATTCTGATAGATTTCCTTGAAAGTAAGAAAGATTTCGCTTGTCTCTTTCCTTGTTCTATAAGTTGACTTTGAGCTTGAGTTCACATTACCGTAAGCCACGTCGGATAGCTTTTCTATGTAGTTTTTTAATCTTGTTTTCATAAAACTTCACCATATAGTCTAATCGGCTTTTCAATTTCATAAGCGTTACTTTGTTTATAAGCAAGAAATTCATTTCGCGTCATGCAAATGGCGTCGACATTAAATGTGCTTTCATAAAAGCACTTGCTAAATATGCGCTTTCGAATGTATTGACTTAAATATTTAAAGCTATCGGAAACAATGATTATATCAAGATCCGAGTCGATTCTGGCCTTGGTATTTGAGCGCGACCCAAATAGCATAATTGTGGCTGAACAAATGTTTTTTTCAATCTCGACGCATAGATTACGCAATTCAAGCGGATAACGCCCTTCGAGCGCCCCCTTGCGCAATTCCCACGGCGTCAGCCCCGTGGCCTCTGCCGCCTCATTCCTTTTTACCAGTTTCATCCAATATAACCTCGCTAACGCTAGATATGGTATACAAAATACATTATATACACTATATCTTGTGTTAAAGGTTTTGTCAACAGATATATTTAATTTCTCCTGTAGCCTAATTCTATAACCTAATCCTCGTGTTGTCAATATGTTTGATTTACTCTCCGTGAAATGCTATAATTACAACAGATAGCAAAAAGGAGTATGCCTATGGAGATATTATCCGACCGGCTACGCGAGCTGCGGAAAGCGGCTAACATCACGCAAACGCAACTTGGCGAGGTGCTTGGTTCTAACAAATTTCAGATTTCCTCCTTCGAGAACGGGCGCGAACCCTCATTGAAGATGTTGCTTAAAATTGCTGACTATTTCCATGTGACCGTCGATTACCTTCTAGGCCGGACAAGCGTTCCCACCGGCGACGCAGGCGATATTCAAATGGAGAAGCAGCTTGGATTGTCGCACGATGCCATTGATACTCTACGGGCGAATAAGGACGACGCCAATGTAAAAGCAGCCCTGAATTTCTTTTTTGGGGGAAGTGAAATATTTTGGGCTTTCGTAGACACAATAAACGATTACTACGATCTCTACGTCAGGCTAGGCAAAACGTATCACGACTATACAACCCGATGGATCGAACAGGAAGAAGACGGTGATGAAGTTGATGATTCGGCTTCACAGGATAAGATGAAGGGGAAAATCATATTTGAAGACAGACACCTAGCAGATATCGACCTCGATGATCTTAGGTATATATATAATTCAAAAATATCTAGTTACGCTGTAGGTCTTATGGAAGAATATCTTTATGCCAAGAACGAGGAGGATTAGTATGCCTGGATCGATTGAGAAGCGAGGCCAGCGCAAAGAAGCCGAAAAGGAATTGGCGCTGCTGTTCGCTGATGTGAAAGAGGGTAAGGCCATAAGTGCTAAACAGGTGACGGTGCGCGCGCTGGCGGATCGCTGGATGCGTGAACACGTCAAGCCGAATCTCTCGGAAACCACGGCGGAGAACTATCGCTATTTCCTCGATAGCGCCATACTGCCCAAACTCGGACACTTGAAAGTGCATGAGCTTTCGACTTATGCGATTGATTCGTTTTTGAGCGAGCTGAAAACGGAAAAGGGTTTATCCGATACGTCGAGGCGGCATTATTGCAGCACAATAAGCGCAATGCTCGGCAAGGCCAAGAAGTGGAAAATCATCAAAATCAACCCGATGGATGAGGTGGACAAGCCGGTTCCAGATACGGAGCCCGCGCAATTCTACGATGATGAACAGGCCAAAATACTGATCGACGCCTTGCAGGAAGCGCCAATTAAATACCGCGCCGCCGTATATATCGCGCTGTTTGGCGGTCTGCGTCTTGGCGAAACGGTCGGCCTCCGCTGGGGCGATATCAATTTCAAGAGCGCGGAGTTAAGCATAAGCCGATCCTTGCAGTACATACCCAAGCGCGGAACCTTCATATCTGCGCCAAAGGGCGGCAGGACGCGCAACAAGAAGGGCGATAAAGGCGAAAAGAAAAGCAATAAGACGCGCAAAATCACAATGCCGCGTATCGCTATGGACTGCCTACGGCAATATAAGACTTGGCAGGACGAACAAGCCGCCCAGCTCGGCGATTCTTGGCAAGGAGCCGGATATCTGTTCACGGCGTGGAACGGAAAACCGATGCACCCGGACACGCCCAGCAAATGGCTACACCGTTTTCTTGAACGAAACAGTTTGCCGCCGTTGACATATCACAGTCTGCGCCATACGTCCGCGACGCTGCTTATCGCGGAGGGCCTTGACATTGAGACAATAAAAGAGCGTTTAGGGCATTCCAAAGCCTCTATTACGTCCGATATTTACGGCCATGCCCTAAAGCGAAAAGACAAAGAATCTGCTGTTGTACTCGATAATTTATTCGCAGACAAAGCTTGACATAATTGCATAATATTTACAGCATTATCTCTTTTTGTTTTCATCTTTTTCTATCTGTAGTACCCAAATAGTACCCAACAGGGGACGACTGGTAACGATTTTATAATATATTATGCAATGGAAAATAAAGCAAAAGCCCCGTTTCCCTAGAGAAATAGGGCTTTTTCGTGGCGCGCCCGACAGGATTCGAACCTGTGACCTCTTGATTCGTAGTCAAGCACTCTATCCGGCTGAGCTACGAGCGCATCGG
>DBDD01000007.1 GCA_002293365.1 Christensenella sp. UBA941
CTCTGCTTCCCGAACAACCCCACAGGCACGACGCTCACGCACGACCAGCTTAAGCCTTGGGTTGAATACGCAAAGAAAACGGGCGCCGTTATCCTCTTCGATTCGGCGTACGAGGCGTACATAACTCAACCGGGCGTCCCGCACAGCATCTACGAGATAGACGGCGCGAAGGAAGTGGCGATCGAGATGCGCTCCTTCAGCAAAACTGCCGGCTTTACAGGGCTTCGGTGCGCTTATACCGTTGTGCCAAAAGCGCTTACAACAAGCATTAATGGTAAGCTCATCTCGCTTAACGAACTTTGGAACCGCCGCCATACTACGAAGTTCAACGGCGTATCCTACGTTACCCAGCGCGCGGCCGAGGCCGTCTATTCCCCCGACGGCAAAGCCCAAATCCGCGAGACGATCGACTATTATATGGAGAACGCCCGCCTTTTGACTCATGGGCTGCAAAAACTCGGCTACGAGGTATTTGGCGGCGTAAACGCGCCATATATCTGGCTTAAAACGCCAAACGGCATGGGTTCTTGGGCGTTTTTCGACGAACTGTTGAATATCCGCCAAGTCGTCGGTACGCCCGGCGCGGGCTTTGGCGTCTCCGGCGAGGGCTATCTGCGCCTGACGGCATTCTCCACGCGCGAGAATACAGAGAGGGCGCTGGAAAGACTTAGGAATTGATTAGTAAGAAGGAACAGGAGACATATGAACAAACGGAAGAAGCTGCTTAGCGCGATATTCGCTTTCGCGCTTATCCTTGTGCCGCTGACCATTGCCCAGGCGAACGCCGACTTCCTAAGCGGCCCTATTATAGTCCCGCCCACGCCCACGCCGGCCCCCACGCCTGAGCCTACGCCCGAGCCCGAGCCGGTTTGGCTAATGCCCGAGCCTACGGCCTACGTGCCGACGTACGGATACGTTGAAGCGCCCGACGCGGACGGCGCGGAGTGGCTCAACATCGACCCGGAGCGCTACTTGGTACAAGTAGACGCGACGAACCAAGTCGTTACCGCGTTTGAACAGGACGAAAACGGCAAGTATACCGTAATCGCGCGCCAGATGATCTGTTCCACCGGCAAAAGCTCGACGCCCTCGCCGCGCGGAACGTACGAGATGGCAAACGAACACTATCGCTTCGCGTATTTCGCGAAGGAAGACGTCTACGCGCAGTACTGGAGCCGTATTACCCGGAATATCTACTTCCATTCCGTGCTGTACGCCGAGCACAACAATACCGATTCTTTGATAGTAGATACTTTCGAAGACCTCGGTTCGCCCGCTTCAAACGGCTGCGTACGCCTCATGCCGCAGGACGCGAAATGGATATACCAGAATATTCCGGAGGGTACGACAGTAAGATTCACCAGGCCTAAAAAGAATTCTAAGTTGACGGAATCGTTAAAACCGTTATATTATGTAGATTAATATAACGTTACCAAATAATGGAGGGGTCTCCATGCATTATCGAACAAGTATACTCTTCGCGCTGATCATTCTTATGCTAATTCTTGTCCCGATAACAAGCGCGGAAACGGCGGATTACTCCTTTATAGGCGGGCCGCCCGTGGCTAGCGCGCAAACGGGGGAATACTCCTTTATCGGGGGGCCTCCGGGGAACCTGGGCGCTACGCCTGCGCCGGTTTTAGCGGCGGATACCGCCTCCAGCCAAGCAGAACCGTCTCCGTCGCCTTCGATAAAGCCGTCGCCCGTTCCCACAAAATCGCCGTTACCCGCTACCACGAAATCGCCAGCCCCCACTAGGGCGCCAATCACTGCGGAAGCGGCGGCTGCGCCAGTCCCCACGGAAGCGCCAGCCATGCAAGCAAACGCCAAGGTGCTTGACGCGGATGGTACGTTGCTGCTAAACGACGACCCGGAGCGCTATTTCGTACAGGTTGACGAGACGAACCAGGTCGTGACCGTATTCGAGCGAGACGCCCATGGCAGGCATACTATCGTCGCGCGGCAGATGATCTGTTCCACAGGCAAAAGATCGACGCCTTCGCCGAACGGCACGTACAAGATGGGGGATGAGCGCATACGCTTCGGATTTTTCGTCAAGCATAATTGCTACGGGCAATACTGGAGCCAAATTACACGCAATATCTACTTCCACTCCGTGCTCTATTCCGAAAGGAACACCGGATCATTGATAAAAAGCTCTTTCGACGACTTGGGCAAGGCGGTTTCGCATGGGTGCGTACGCCTAATGCCGCAGGACGCGAAGTGGATATATCAAAATATCCCGGAAGGCACAAAAGTCGATTTTACTCACAAGATAAAGAAAGACGCGGCGCTTACAAAGTCGCTTAAGCCGGATAAGTACGTGGATTAAACGATAATTGCGATGATTTTTCTATCAATTAGTTTTCGTAAACGCAGAGCTGGGTATCAGTCATGTCCCTTGATTCGCTGATCCAAACCGCCGTCAGGTTTTCGAGCGGGATTTCGAGCAGATACTTGTCCTCATATTGGCTGATTTCGTCCTCGTTGGCGCTGAGGTCGCCCGCCGCGATGGCCGCCGTGTAGTCGTGTACGTTCAGCGGTTCCGATCCGGCCAAAAGCTTTATGCCCACGACGTCGTCGTCCGGGTTTTCATCCGGCAGATACGGCGATTTTTCGTCGGAAGAAACTTCTACGCCATAGAAGACCCATACGTTTGGCAGTCCGGCATATTCGACGGGGAAGCCGCCGATAATTTCGCCGTTGCCCATGTAGTCGTGGTAGGTTTCGTATACGATAGGCGTTCCTGCGCCGTACTTCGCCTCGACGTCCGCGCGCTTCATCGCGATAATATCAGCGATGTCGTTTTCGTTGACGGGGACTTCGGTAGGTTCGGGCGTAGGCGTAGGAACGGGCGTGTTCATGGGCGTAGGCGTCGGAGACGTGGGTATCAGCGTCGGCGTTACGGTCGGATCGATAACCGCCGCCGTCTCCTGAGGCGTATCTGTGACGCTTGGTTCCGGCGTGGCCGGGCCGCAGGCGCTCAGTATTAATAAAAGCGCAAGCGCGAGTGCAATTATATGGGTGCGTTTCAACTTGTTATTACCTCCGATATGTATTTTTCATAAATAAGATTAAAGGTAATTTTCTCGCAAGTCAACCTTTTGAGGTATATCGTCACAAACCGGCAATAGTTGTACACAGCGGGGAAAACGTGTATGATGAATGAAAACGCGGGATCGCGGCGGGCTTTGGCGGCTCGCGTCGAAAGGTGTAATATGACGGACGCAATAAAGGTTTACAGCATTTTAGAGGCGCTCTACCCGGACGCGAAGCCAGGGCTTCATTTTAAGAATCCATTTGAGCTTTTAATAGCGACGATTCTTTCCGCGCAGACGACGGACAGGCAGGTTAACACAGCCTGCGAGCCGCTGTTCCAAACGCATCCGGACGCCGCTTCCATCGCGGCGCTTTCGGAAAACGAGCTCGAAGGTTATATCAAAAGCGTCGGTTTTTTTCGCGTAAAGGGGAAGAATATTCTTGCGACATGCAAGCTGCTGCTTGAAAAATACGGCGGACAGGTGCCCAAGACCATGGATGAGCTGACGGCGTTGCCCGGCGTCGGGCGCAAGACGGCGAACGTCGTTATGAGTAACGCTTTCGGTATCCCAGCTATCGCAGTGGATACGCACGTATTCCGCGTCAGCAACCGCATCGGCCTCGTCCATGCCCCGGACGAGCGCAAGACGGAGGAGCAGCTTATGCAAGTACTCCCGCGCGAAACGTGGTCCAAGGCGCACCACCTGATCATCTACCACGGGCGGCAGGTGTGCTCTGCGCGAAAGCCCGCGTGCGATAATTGCGCCGTCGGCAAGGCTGGGGAGTGCGAATACGTTGCAGGGCGCGACGCTCCCGGCGCGCCGTGACTACAAAATGTTCTAATCCTGTAGGGGCGAAC
>DBDD01000239.1:0-30511 GCA_002293365.1 Christensenella sp. UBA941
CGCTTGGTTGTTTGACGCTTACGTACTCAGTATAGATGTTTCACTAAACATTAGCTCTCATTATTTGGCTATTTCTAACGCTCTCTGAGCCTCCAAATACAAAAACACCCCTATAACAGGGGTGTTTTTGCGCTACAATTTTGTATCATTTGTGTAGTCTTAACATGGCACTCCCTAGGGGAGTCGAACCCCTGTCGCCGCCGTGAGAGGGCGGTGTCCTAGGCCACTAGACGAAGGGAGCAAGCACATTGTCTATTATACAGATTCGTTACCCGTTGTCAACGAGAAATAAATCAATCGGTCGAATTTTTCAGCGAAGGCGCGGATTGCCGAGTTTTATCCGGGTCATATTGTTTTCCGCAGTGTGGGCATGTTCTTGACTTTGAGTCCGCACTGTACTCTATAAAGCCTGCCGACAGAATGCCCGTAGGGATAGCGACCATTCCAACGCCCAGGAAGGTTATTATGATGCTCGCAATCCTGCCAATCACCGTTATCGGATATATATCCCCGTATCCAACGGTAAGCAAAGTCGCCGTCGCCCACCACATCCCCGAAAACGCGTTTACGAAAACGTCCGGCTGAGCGTCGTGCTCGAATTCGTACATCACTAGGGACGCCATGGTCATAATGATGAGAATAATGAGCATAGAAGACAAAATTTGATTTCTTTTGCGTTTAATAACTATAATAATCGCCGCTGTAGCATCGGAATAGGCGTTTGCCTGGAACAGCCTCAAAATACGCGACACCCGGAAAATCCTGAAGGCTATTAGCCCTTTCGGGAAAACCAGGGGAAGAAAGAACGGGAAAATCGACAAAAGCTCTATAATCCCGTTGAACGAAACAAGATATCTGAGCGATGACGCTATTCTGCTCTTCCCGTAGAGATAGTCTGCGGTCCAAAGCCTTAATGCCAATTCAATAGTAAAGAATACGACCGTGATGATCTCCAGCGCGTGAAATACGTTATAGTATTCGAGTAATTCGTCGAAAGTATAACAAATGGACAGAAATATATTCACAATAACGAGCCCGACGACCAGGAAATCGAAGGTTCGGCTTGCGATATCCGAATCCACGCCTATTTGGATGATCTCAAATATTCTTTTGCGCGTAATATGTTTATTCATTGCACAAAATCCCGTTCAAAAGGTAGCTTTTGGTATGCTATACTGCATTTGACGAACTAAAGTATACCTTGAACGGCAGAGCCTGTAAAGGCGTAGAGCAAGAGTGTGCATAATTATTTCTCTCGGAGGGCAAAGACATGCAAAATAGAATTTACGTAAATTATGGCAGCGATCCTAAAGCGATGGCTTATGAGCTGATGGCCGAGGCCGATATCGGAGCATTGGTTTCGCCGGATATGCGTATCGCGCTAAAGCCGAATCTCGTCGTAGCGAAGCCCGCGTCGAGCGGCGCGACGACGCACTCCGAACTGCTCGCGGGCGTAATAGAATATCTTTTCGAGCGCGGCTGTAAAAAAATCGAGATTATCGAGGGGGCGTGGGTCGGAGCATCCACGCAGGCAGCGTTTAGGGCCGCGGGATACGAAGCGCTTAGCAAAACCTACGGCGTTCCGCTCTTCGATACAAAGCGCGATCAGACGAGCTCGCGTTCGTATGCGGGTTTGGCTATCGACGTATGCAACAAAGCGCTAAACGCGGATTTTCTTATAAACCTGCCGGTGCTCAAAGCACATTGCCAGACGACGCTCACCTGCGCTTTGAAAAATTTAAAAGGCTGTATCAGCGACGCGCAGAAACGCCGCTTTCACGCACTTGGGCTTCACAAGCCTATCGCAGTATTGAACAAGCTTCTAAAGCAGCATCTAATCATTGTGGACGCGCTCAATGGCGACTTGAGCTTCGAAGAGGGCGGCACGCCCGTGGAGATGGGGCGCGCGCTGCTTTGCGACGACCCAGTGCTCGTGGATTCCTACGCGTGCGAGCTTATGGGCGTTTCAATAGACGAAGTCGAGTATATGCCGCTTTCGGCTCAGTACGGCGTAGGCAGGCTTAAAAACGCCGCGACGGAAATCGTCGAGTTAAACGCCGATCGCAAACCAAAGGCGAATCCGTCGCTCACACGCGGCGCACAGGCGCTCGCGCGCTATGCACAGCAGGATCAGGCGTGTTCGGCATGCTATGGCAGCCTGATACACGCGTTGCACCGCTTGGACGCGCGCAAGCTAAAAAGCTTGCCTCCGCTGTATATTGGGCAAGGGTTTCGCGGCAAGAGTGGCCGGGGCTTGGGCATAGGGCGGTGCGCCTCAGGATTTTCGGAGCATGTAGGCGGTTGTCCTCCGACGGCGCAGGCGATTTTGGATAAGCTGACGGGATTATTGTAGTGGCGGCATCTTGCCGCCCGTGATACATCGTAACCTGTAGGGACGCCTCGCTCCTATACGTTTTCCTCTGCCGAAACGATAACCTTCCCCACCCAAAGGCGCTTTTTATAGTAAATCCAACTCGCCAAAGAGCTCAAACTCCATCCGATGGGAATGGACCAGGCTAAAGCTTCCGGCCCCATTCCCGCCCAATCCACCAGCATATGGGCTGTAACCGCGCGTGTGGTCAGGCTGAAAATCGGAAAGGCCATTGTGATGATCGCGTCCCCCACTCCCCTAAAAAACCCGTTGAATGAAAAAAGCACCGCAAACAAAAAGTAAAAGACGCTAATAATGTTCAGGTATTTCAACCCGACTTGAAGGATCGCTTCCGAACCCGCCTCGCTTTCGTTCAAAAACATCGACACGAACCAGGGGCCAAACGCGACCAATATACTTGAGATACAAACGGCAACGGCGATCATCAAAATCAGCGAGGAACGAAAGCCTTTTATCGCCCGGTCTTCCTTCCCCGCTCCCATATTCTGCGCGACGAAGGTTGACAGCGCCATGCTTACGCTGCTCACGGGCATTATGGCCAGCTGGTCGATTTTAGTGGAGGCCGTAATCCCGGCAATTGCCGCCGTGCCAAACGAGTTGATCAGCCTGGTTATTGTAAGCGTAGCGAACGATACGACGGAAAGCTGTACGGCGGCGGGAGTGCCGTACTTTAAAATAGCGCGGAACAGCTCCTTGTCGAAGACCAGTTTTTTTATGCGCAATAGCGGAACGCGGCGCTGTGTGTAAATATAGCATAGGCCCATGGATACGGCCTGCGCGATTACCGTGGCCACGGCCGCGCCAAGCACGCCCATATGGAACTCGATAACGAACAGCAGGTCGAGCCCTGTATTTAGAATCGTGCAACAGATCAGTATGAGCAGAGAGCTGCGGGAATCGCCCAGCGCTCGCAAATAAGCAGTATACATATTGTAGAAAATCGGGAAAAGCATACCGGCCATGAGTATGCGCATATATAATACCGCATCTTCGATTATATCTTCGGAAGCGTTTAAAAGCAGGAGAATCGTTGGCGACAGCGCTATACCCAGTACGATTATCACCAGCGACAGCCCCGCTAAAAAGATGATGCTGGTGGATACCGTTCGCTCAAGCTTATCGTATCGCTTCGCGCCGTAATACTGCGCGATAACTACGGACGCCCCGGTCGTTAGGCCTATAACCGCTGAAAGTAAAAAGACGAGTACGTTCATGGCGACGCCCACGGACGCCAGCGCCAAACCGCCTACATAGCGGCCAACCACAGCGGCGTCAACCATACTGTAAACCTGTTGAAATATATTGCCAATCAGCATTGGGATTGCAAATAACAGAATTTGTTTCGTCGCGTTACCGCTTGTAAAATCTCGCAAAACGTTCCTCCCGGAAAAAAGCTCTTTTAAGTTCTACTACTTTTCGCCTTGTTTTGCAATAGCGAAACAATCTACGAATAAACAACCGGTTATGCCGCATACGTATTCCTTAACTGGAGCTTTTCGTTCCGAATCAGGGGAGGAAGTACCATGCGCATGTGGGTAGTAAAAAGGAGCGCGTTGATCCGTTGGACGATCGTCTCGGCGCTTGTCGTGGTTTTGATCGTTATAGGCGTAGTAGCGTGCACAGGTAGCGAAAGCGAGCCGCCGATCGACGACATCGATCCAATCGACACCGTTATGAATTATGAAGTGGAAGCGCTCGCTTCCGCGACCAGAGAAAGGCCCATCTATTCGGTGGGCACGCAGGACAAGCTAGTTGCCTTGAGCTTCGACGCGGGCTTTGAGGACGACAAAACCGGCATAGTCCTTGATATCCTCGAGGCGGAGAATGTGCGCTCGACGTTTTTCTTATGCGGATTCTGGATCGACAAGCACCCCGAGCACGTTCAATCCATTATCGACAAGGGCCACGAGCTCGGCAACCATACCGATACCCACCCGCATATGACCAAGATCAGCGCCGACAAGATGCTCGAAGAGGTTCAAGCTGTCGACGATAAGCTGTTTTCGCTTACGGATAAGCGCTATCCTCTTTTTCGCGCTCCTTATGGGGAATATAGCAACGAAGTCATAAAGACTATGCGCGACGCCGGATTCGTCACTATACAATGGTCCATCGATACCATGTATTCAGTTGGAGGTGCTAAGATAATCGTGTCTCCAAACGAAATGTAGTTTGTTCGGCCAATACGATATTGACCTAATAAAAGTCCTTGCTATAAACCTTTTTTGGTCTATCCCCCATTCCTGCCATAACGATGGAATATCGCCCAATTGCACACCGTCGAGGGTATCTGTTGGTTCGGGCGTACCGCATTCCCGTATGGCGTTTTGGAGGGATATCTTCTCTCTCCCCAAGTCGCTGATCTTCTTCTTGATTATGTCCGACGAGATATCATCGCCACCAGCCAGCGCGTCAAGAAGGTTCTCTATCTTCCCTTCTATCTTCGCAAGGTCGATCTTTAGTTTGTTTTCCTTGCGCTCCTTGCTGGAGTTGATAACGGCCCGAAGCTCACTCTTCTCCGCAACCTTCGCTAACAGGACGCGCTCGATCTGTTGTTCCAGCATATCTAGGTCAACATATTCCGAATCAGAGCATATACCGTAATTGGTCTTGCCGGAACATACGCACTTCTTTTCCTTGTACCCGCCGACGGCAACCTTCATCGAGAAACCGCAGTTGCCGCATTTTAGCAGCCCTGTAATCCAAGTGTGCGTACCCTTGCGCCCGTTATTGATCTGCCTGTTGTCCATAAGGCGCTGCTGGCATTTAAGGAACACGTCTGGCTCTATGATCCCTTCATGAATGCCAACCGAAAGTACGAGCCTATCCAATTGCGAAAACTTCGTGCGGTTCTTATTCCACGTCCCGAAGGTTATACAGCCGTTCGTTCCAACAAAATCGTCTATCGGATTCGTGATCCGTACTCCCATGTCGGAATAGTGCTGGTAAATCGACGCATCGGCCTTGACATAAATCGGGTTGCACATGATCTTACTAAGCTTGCAGGAATCCCAAATACTGCCTCTTGGAGTCGGAATCCCTCTCGCGTTTAGCTCTCGCGCCATCTCCCCAAGCGATTTGTCCGAATACACATAAGTATCAAACATGTCTTGAATGATTTCGCAGAATTCATCGTCGGGTTCAAGTGACGATCTCATAGCGCCGCCAAAATTGCCCCTTGTCTTGCGGTAGCCGATTGGCGCAGTTGCGTCGTATGCGCCGTGCTCCATCCTTGCGTAAAAGCTGTCTCTCACGCGAACGGAAGTCGTCTCCCTCTCCAGTTGCGCAAACGTCATAGTGATTGACAGCATGGCGTTCCCGATTGGCATGGACGTATCGAAGTTTTCGCGCGCCGATATAAATTCGACCCCGCGCTCCTTGAATTCTTCGTACATGACAGCAAAATCTCTTGTCGAACGGCTGATCCTGTCTATTTTATAGACGGCAACCCTTGATATAACCCCCTTCCTAACATCGCCCATCAAGCGCTGAAATTCTGGCCGCTTGGTATTCTTGCCGCTGAACCCCTTGTCGGAATACAGCCTGTACTCTTCTTCGCCAAGCCTAGCGCGGCACAAATCTTCCTGCACATCGACGGAAAGACTGTCTTTTTTATCAATGCTTTGCCTTACGTATATCGCGTTCACGGTTACGCTCCTTTCGTACGAACGCAACATACGCTGTCGCTTGATATTGTATCACCGGCTTTAGGCTTTTTCAATTCTTTTAAACCCACCAGATATTTATGGATAGTAAGAGCAAGGTCGCTCCACTCTTCTCGTGTGGTTTTTTCTGGATATTCATGGGTGATAATCATTTGCTCCACCTCCGTACAAGATATGCGCTGGACAAAGACTATAAGCCGGGGTGCTTGTCCACTTCTTTATACCCCACCCAGCACGACCCATCTTCCTTACGCAACGGACACGCCATGTTCTCCGAATAGTCACAGCAGGAGTAACCGGCGTCGGCCACTTCGTCGGTCATGTTGCCGCAGTCGAAGCACATGCCGGGGATTGGGTCGTCGAGTTGGCGGGCAATCCGTGCGCTCATTGCTGATCTTCCTGCGTTTTCCCAGCATCAACCAGCGGCCTATAATCCGAACATGGATATTCGGCCTTTTCGCGATCCTCTGGCGACGAATACGGACAATTCAATATGCGGCCCTCGTGCCAGTGCGCCAAGCAGAACACGCCTTGATCGTCCTCGCCTTGCCAATCGCACCAAAACTTGCTCACGTCTTACCCTCCAATCCGGCCAGCACCGCTTCGGCCTCGGCCAGAGTAAATTCGTAGCCTCGCGCCGATTCGCCCACGCTAAGCCAGATATCGTCATTCCCAGTCGCGCCGTCGCATTGGCTACGTATTTTCCAAAGTTTGCCGCACTCGCACTGGTATACACCAAGGCTTTCGCTGCCGTCGATGCCGGAACGTCTGTAAAACATCTTTATAGGCTTGACCGTGTAGTCTTCGCATTCGTGCTTCCTGATCGTTAGCCGTCCTTCTCGTTTCGCCGCCGCCAGCTCCGCGCATTCCTCCGGCGTAAGGCCAGAGGCGCTATATGCCTCGGCCCGCGCTTTCAACCGTGCATTCTCGTCCTCCAGTTCGCCCCGCGCTTTGTTGATTGCAACCGTCCACTCCACGCGCTGGCGATGTTCCTCGTCGTACTTGCGGGTCATTTCGTCCACCCGTTTCGTTTCGGTGGCGAGGGCGTCTTGGAGCCGCTCAATTTCTTCCAGCAGTTCCGGCAGCGCGTTCCTTGCGGCGACCATGATAATGGCGTCTGGATGGTCGATATAATCGTCGAACCCTTGATGATGCTCTTTACCCGGATAAGACTTCGCCAGATTATCGGCGCGTACCATACCCCGACCGCGCCGCTCGTCTACCGGGCCGTCGTACTTCTCGTATACCTGAAACACCGGGCAAGCATCGCTCATGCCCCACCTTGCGAACTGCATCACGTAATACATGCCGCTGTGTGTGGTAACGATCTGCGCCAATTTACAGCCAGTACGCATATCCCACATCCACGGCCCCGGCGTCGCGGCGCGTTCTTGCGCCTTTAGTTCGTCGATCTGTTGTTTATCCATTTTTTTACTTCCTCCCCCTACACACTAACAAACTCGCCGGTTCTCAAATCGCAGCCGTAGTAGCCGATTATTTCTGGTAGCCCGTGCTTCAAGGCGTACTTATGCGCTACCTCCTGCGGGCTTTTCGGATAATGCCCGCCAAACACGATGCAAGGCATTTTAGCAGCGTGAGCAATAGCATCTATCTCGTCTTTGGTTGCGAATACTCCTGTATATTTCATTATCCATCCTCGCTTCCATATCGCGGCCCCTACCCCGCCATCTCGTCCCGCAGCGCCGCCATCGTCTCAATCCGCGCGCCGCACATTTCGGGCAGATTCGCCCTTACCAGTGCTTCCGCGAATGGAGGCGGTACTGCATTTCCGCAGCGCGCGACCTGCGCCGCCTTAGTGATCGTCTCGCCGTTCGGCCCAATGTCGATTATGTAGTCCGGCGGGAATCCCTGTGCGTTAAACAGCTCGCGCGGCGTCAACATACGTAGCCCGATATCGGCTATGGCGTACTGTTCGCCGTGAATCGTAATCAGTTCAAAACGGTCTTTCGTCGTGACCGTATGAAGCGGCTCTGTCAAAGGTTGGCCGTCGCCGGTTCCGTAGTGTTTCACCAAGAACGCCCGCACTTCGCCGAAATGCCCCGGCGACAACGTGATGGTATGGAGCGGGTCGGTGGCGTCCTGCCCCGTGCCGCAGCCGTAGAACTTGCTGACGAATGCGGCGCAAACTGCGTTATGATCTTGGGCGGTAACAGTATTCAGCGGGCGATCCGGCCGGTTGCCGTGACTGGTATAGCCGCCGCCGTATGACTGGGTTAAGAACGCCGATACAAGTCCGTACCGATTCGCGGCGTCGGCGGTCAAAAGCGGGCTGTCTATGCGTTGCCCGCGCACCTCTCGCTCCGACTGTTCGCCGTGGTATTGAATGAGCGTAGGTGTTAAAAGCATCTGCCCGCCACCGCCGCCTGTCCTGATTGTGTTTAATGGGCTGTCTACCCGCGCGCCGGTCGCATTCGTGATATTGCTCACTGTCCACGGGACAATAAACGGCTCCGCGCTGTCGATAACAAACTTCTTCAACCCGCGCGCGATCCTGCGCATCGTCGCGTCTGCCAGCGGACGCACGGCCCGAACGCCGTATTTGCGGTATATCTCGTCGGCGCTATCGAAGATGGACGGACACGGCAACGTCCAGTCTATTATCTCCGCCGCCGAGCGCCACGGTTTAAGCCGTCCCGCCTTTACTGCCTCGCTGTCCGGCGCTGCGTGGGTCGGCTCCGGCCATACGATGGGCTGGCCGTCGTTCCGGGCAATGAGGAAGAACCGCTTGCGTATGGTCGGCGCGCCGTAGTCACACGCCCGCAGCTCCCGCCAGTCCACTTTGTAGCCGTGGGATTTAAGCGCTTTGACAAAGCTTCTGAAAGTCTCGCCAGCCCGTTCTTTGATGGGTTTACCCTCTTTGTCGAGCGGCCCCCAAGACTGAAATTCCTCAACATTTTCTAGGCATATTACGCGCGGGCGAACGGTTGCAGCCCAGCGCACCGCTACCCATGCCAGCCCACGAATCTCCTTTTTGACGGGTTTGCCGCCACGGGCCTTAGAATGATGAGTGCAGTCCGGCGAGAACCACGCCAGGCCGACGGGCTGGCCGTGCGTTACTTTGCGCGGGTCAACCTCCCATACACTCTCGCAAAAATGCCGGGTAAACGGATGATTCGCGACGTGCATGGCGATAGCTGACGGATCATGGTTTATCGCGATATCCACGGGTCGGCCCGTTGCGAGTTCAATGCCCGTGCTGGCCCCGCCGCCTCCGGCGAAATTGTCTATTATGAGTTCGTCGAATATGTTGATTTGCTGTGGCATACTACCTCCCCTTCCCCGGCCTCCGCAAAGGCTGATATATCGTTTCTCCGCTCCCGTCCCAAACGCACCAGATACAGTCCATGAGCGGAGAACCGCCGCCGCGCTGCTTGAATAGAAAGTCGGGCCTCCATGTCAGCGGCAGGATCGCGGAGGGCTTGTGCGTCTCGAACAGGTCGAATCTCCGTCGAGCGTGCCAAAACTGCGATTTCAGCAGCAGCGCAAACGGTTTGCCGATCTCGTTACAGCGGGCAATGAAGCTTTCGGCCAGCGCGAACGGCGGGTTTGTGATAATCCAGTCGCTTTCGCGGATATCGCAATCAAGGAAGTCGATACCGGGCTGGCCGTACCCTGTGTCGTTAATGTCGCTGGAAACAGTCGGGTAGCCGCGCCCTATAAACACCTCGGACATATGCCCTTCGCCGCAAGCTGGTTCCCATATCGTCGTACCGGATGGGAGGGCGAGATAATCCATTAATGCTTCTGTCGCTTCCGGCGGCGTCGGGTAGAAGTCGGAGCCGACGCGCTCGTAGGCTGTGTTGCCGCCCGATATTCTGCTGCCGAATAGGCTATCAGTCATTGCGCCTCGACCTCCGTTATCTCCACTTCCGTTCTCGGATTCGCCTTATCGTGAAATACCCTGCTGCCGTCCGTACTCCTGACTATTTCGGGATTAAGGCTGCTATCATCGGCCAACACGCCGTAATGAACCAGAATGTCATGTAGGGCGCTGTGCAAGTTCACGATATCCACTTTGCGCTGCTCCTTCATGAAGTACAGCGCCTTGACGTTGACGGGCTGATTTATCCCGGCCCATTTGTGGCGAATGTGATACCCCGCCGCCTCTTGATACCGTTCAAACGCCTCGCTGGGCAGGAGCTTGACGTGTTCGCCTCGCGGTACAATGCGCCCGGAATTTTTCTTTGTAACCGGCGGGAGCGGTATTGTGAAGCGAACGAGTACGTTCATGCTGGCTCCAACCTTTCAGCCGCTTCCTGCGCCATAATCTGCGTCAAAAACCAGACTTCACGATAAGAGTCATAAGCAAGCAGTGTGCCGCCAAATATAGTCACGCCGCGATTGTCTACTTGCTCGACTCGGAACGGCCATACGAAAGCACTCTCTTCGTCATGGTCGGGCAGATATACCACATCGCCCGGTTTCAGCAGCCTCTTAATGTTGGCGATATCTCTGTCGGTCATGAGTTTGCACCCTTCTCAAACGATATCTCCCCAGCCAGTGCCACGTACCCAGTCATATCCACAAAGTTGTCATCCGAGTGACCTCCGGTGATGATTCGCCCGACTTTGAGCAGCGCCATCATCAAGGCCACATCTTCCGCGTCGAGATTGAAGCCGAAATAGCCTATGGTTTTATGCAGATACGCCGTCCAAAGTGACGCGATCACGGCGAAGTTCTTTTCCGGCGCGCCGTACTGCTGTTCGCGGTCGGCGCAGATTAGGGTTTTGGCGGTTTCAAGGATTTCAGCGCGTTTAGTCATGGTGGGCCTCGCTTTTGCACTCTTCGCCACAATAATCCGCATCGCATTCATCGCATGGCGTATATCCGGCCCGTATTTCGAGCGTTACAATCTTGTAGCCCTTGAACAGCCGCAATTTTAAAATCCTACAAAGCGCCTTAATCGCCGATTCTGTTTGCCGCTCGAATCTGTACGGGCAACGGCCATTTTTGACGAAATGTACGGTGTATTTACTCCCCATTTGTAGCCTCCGCTCTCTGCTCGTTTCTCAAATATTCCAACCGTCGCCGTAAGTTCAAAAGCGAAAACTCGCGCAACGCCTCATTCTCAATCTGTTCGGCGCTTGCGATAGCGTCGAGCGTTTGCTGGATTGCATCAGTTGGGTTCGGCACGGTTGGCCTCCCTCGCTTCACGCATAATCGATATCCTGCGGTATTCGGATTTTGATAGGTCTTGCGGAGGGTTAGTGGTTGCGGATTCAGGCGGCGAGTTCGCCCAAGTCTTAATCATCATCGAACATGCAGCGTCCGTACTCAGGCCTATGCAAGCACCCTTTGCAGGACATACTTTGCAACATTCAACGCCCACTTTGCAAAACGTATCGGCCAACCTCTCCACCGTTAATTCCGCTTTCCACTTCTCGAAATTGGTCAGGGGTTTGGGCGGGTCGGTTAAGGATTCAAGCGCCATCGCGCCTGCTCGGAGCGCGTCGCGATCCTCCTTGCTCAGTAGTGTCGCGTATCCGTGGGCGCTGCTGGCTGCCCGCCGCAAACGCGCCGCATAATCCGCATTACTCATTTCGCTTCACCCCGCATATCGGCCCCACAATTCGGGCAAAACGGCGATTCGACCTCAATAAAGCTATTCTCCTCGAATAGAGCTATATCGCGGCAATTGCTGCATACCGTCGAGTTTGGCGGCGTTCCTGTGTGTAGCCATTCGCCCGTCGCGGGCTTGGGCGGGGCGATAGTTGGAAAGCGCGATATCTTGGCTATCAAACGGTCAAGTTCAGCCATCGTCTCGGCTGTCTCTGTCGAACCCTTATCACAAGCGGCGATGATCTTTTCACAATCATCAATAACTTTTTGCAACTGTGCGTTCATTTCGCCCCTCCAATCAGTCGTAAAACCGGCATTGCGCCAATCTTGGCAATCTGCTCTTTCAGCGCCGCCGGTAGCGCCGCTTCTTCGCGCTGCCGCTCGTTCGCCGCTTTCCACATGCGCCCGAATTGGCCGCGCACAACTCCCATTTCGTCCATTGGCGTAGCCGCCAAATCCGCAAGCCCCATTCGCTTCACGATCTGCCACACGTCCGACGGTATGCCCTTCGCGGCTTTTTCTGGCGCGTATATGTTAAAATTGCGTATGGCTTGCAAAGCGTAGCTCCACGCTTCATCCTCCGTCATGCGTGTGTCGGGATGGAGGATTGCCGCCGCCTCTTTGCGAAGTTCCGCAATAGAGGGCGCGAATGGGCTTTTTGTGGCATGGACTTTTAGCGCGATTTCCGCTGTATCGAAGTCGAGGTCGCCAAGCATTGAGTGCCACATTCTAATCATCGTTGTACTGCGTTCGTCTGGTTTTTTGTCATTGCCACTCCTAACGACAAACGCTTGCTCTTTTGGGAAAAGCGTACTTATCGCAAAGAACAGTTTGTTTATATCCTGCCTAGTCACAGCACGTCCTCCCCGGCCAATAGTTCGTGCATTGCCTTAAATCCGTCGAATGAGTTGGCGGTATCCTTCTCCAAATGTGGCTTGTCCTGCTCACGCGCCAGCCATCCGTTAATGAATCGCATAATTCCAGCTTTCGTCTTGCGCTTTTTGGGATTGCCGTCAAGCCACCCCTTCATGGCGCGTAGCTGCTGCATCACATCGACGGCAGGATATAGGCCAGCCCACTCGTCGGCCTGATCTGCGAAAATCGGATACTCGCTCTTGTCGTTAAGCGTGAGTGAGATAATCTGCTGGCGCGGAGGATCGCGGCCCGCGATATCTCCGGGCATAAATGATTCGGATTCCCGATTCGGATTGGATTCGTATTCGGATTGGGATTCGGGCGGCGGTTCGCCGCAAGTTGCCGCGAGTTGCGGCGAATGAACATCTTCTGGCGGCGCGGGGTATTTCTCTTTAGAATCGCGTAGCCTTTGGTGTTTACCCCAAGCAGTCAATTCAAGGTACGGCTGTCGGTCATACTCGTACACCCTCACCATGCCAAGCGTCGATAGCTTTGAAAGTACACTCTCCACCTGTTTGGCCGTCACGTCTTTAAGCGGAAATAACCTCGATTTCAATATAGCCGCCCGCGCGTCCATCCTGCCGTAATCATCGCAGTTGGTAATAAGCCGATAAAAGAACGCTTCTTCAAACCACGAAAGGGCATTGATACTTTCGCTCGTGCATATTGATTCTTTCAAGATGCGATTCGGCATGTTACCTCCAAGCGTACCTTGCCGCCAAACCCTTCCAGCCCAACCCGCAACTTAGGCGCATCACGCGCTCTCTGTGAGCATGTCGCGGGAGAAGGGGATTACAGGGATTCCCGCTTCGCCGCAATATTCGGCACTAGAGCCAGCCAGCGCGCCATTGCGTGTTCTTATTACAGTAGAATCCGTCTTGTAGCCCATAGCGCTGCTGCCGTCTGCCCACTTGATGCCCGCGCCTTGTAAGTAAGACATAAACATATCGCGTGACACGATGCCGGGAACCTTGACGGCGATCTTTCCGGCCCTAAACCCCTCGAACGTGAAGCGCGGCGGCTCCGGCGCGGGTTCGGGTTCCAGTTCGGCGGCGGCGGCGTAGTTTTCAAGGACGGTGTAATACTTCTCTGGGTCGTCCCACATCGTGGAGCCAATCTCAAAATGCCCCATGCAGCACCCCGGCGCACATATAACGATATCGCCGGGTTTGTACCGGGTGTTGCCGCCCTCTTTAAGCCGCACAAGCTCGCCAACCTCGGCCCGCCGCTCGACCTCGCGAACCTCCGGCGCGGGTTTTGAAAGCACCTTATAATCGCCATCATAAGACCAATTCTTCACGATTCCGTTTTCGTATACCTTAATAACAAGCGTTTTGATGCACTCGGACATACCTGCCTCCTTCGTCTTGCGCGGTATTGTAACCGCCGCGCACGGTCAAAAGTGTAAACTGTACTTAGAATAATAGCTGAAATTATGAAAGTTACGGGCTTCGCGGTCATGACTGCCTGTGAAGCGGCACAGGCAACCGCTAACGTCCCTTGACCATAAGCATCTTATATATTTCCAAGCCCGCCGCCTCGGACGCGGATTCTACGTGTCCAATCTTTCCTGCAAAACGCCATCGCCGTCGGCAGCGGGTATGGGCGCTTCCGGCTCCACCGAATAATCAACCTCAATCGGCCCCGCGCCCGGTTCCGGCAGTAGCCTATCTTCATCGTCAAAAGAGCCGGTCGCTATCGCCTCTGCCGCCGCCAGCGTTTGCGGGTTCGCTTGCTGGTAGTCAATGGACATGAGGCCCCACTTGCCGATTAAGCGGCGCATGACCGTCTTGGCGCACATCGCGTCGAAGTCCTCACGCCAGCCCTTGCCCATGTACTGGCCCTTGCGATGCTTCTTTTCGTGCGCCTGTATCTGCTTGACGGACATGTATATGGTTTTCTCTGTGCCGTTGATAAGCTTGAAGAATCCGACGTAGCCGATGATGGGCGCGGCCTCGCGCTTGTCGTCGTCCGCGATGTACTCGATCTCGATATCTTCTGTTAGGCGGTCGTAGTGCTTCAACTCGCCCTCGCGGATATCAAGCACGTTGATTCTCTTGTACGCGCCCGTGCGTAGCGCCAATTGCTGCATACCCTTGTAGCCCATTATGAACGTCGCTTCCATGACCTTCGAGCCGTCTTCTTTCTTGTTCCTAAACGGCACGATATAGGCAAAGCCTAAATTCGGATCGATTGGAAGGTCGAACGTCGCGGCCTTTAGCGCCGACTGGATCACCGTCATGGGCGACTGGTGGAACGCCTCTTGTAGCTGCGGCGACGCATTGAGCAGCGACACGATGCTTGACATGAACTGCGGGGCGCGTCTGCCGAGCAATTCATCGAACCGGCGGCGCAAGCCCTCTTTGTCAAGGAACGTGTTTATCATCACGTTCAGACTTTGCTTCGCCTGTTGCTGTGCGGGCTGTGCGGCCTTTGCCGCTACCGCGCTCTGGATAGCTCCTACTGCCATTTCAAAAACCTCCTGTATGTTTATTCAAAAATCTTGTGTACAAGCGAATCAACGTCGATATCGCTTTTTCTCGCCCATGCGTTCCATACGTCAATCGTGCTGGACATAGGCGGCTCCGCTGGCGCGTCTATGCGCGTCTTGAAGATGATGCTTGAAGCGTCCCCAATGGTGAAGCAATCCCCCGGCGAAAACAGCGGCAGCATGTCCATAACCGCCCTGCTGCTTTCCGGCAGGATAGACTTGATGTACTGCCGATCTGTTTCATTGGTCATTTTAAGAACGATGTAGTTTTCGACCTGCGCCATGATGGTTTTGTTCAATTCGCCGGGGCGCTGGCTAACTATCGTGAGCGTGATCCCGAATTTGCGCCCCTCCTTCGCTATCGTCTCGAAAATCTCCAACAGGCGGCGCTGGCTTGCCGACAGGCCGAAGTCAGAGGCCGGAATGTAGGCGTGAGCTTCCTCACATATGACGTTGACGGGATGAATCGCGCCTTTGTCCTGCTGTAACTGCACTTGATATATGAGCTTCGTTATAATGCCGACCACAATAGGAAGCATGTCATGAGGAACGTCGGATAGGTCGATAACCTTAACGCCGCTCGAATGGTTGCCGTAGATTTTACCAATGAAGTAGTTCAGATAGCTTTGCGGATGGTCGGCGGTCATGAAATTGTAATGGCTGTCAATCAGCTTATCCTCAATGATGGAGATAACGGATGAAAGCTTGCCGTTCATATCGCCTTTGACGGTTTTCGCAACACCGGCCTTGTCGCCTGTTTTGTAATACTCGCCGGTTGTCACTTCTTCCTCATTCTTCCGAATGAGCGTAAACAAGAGTTCTTTTATATTGAATGTGACGGGCAAACTCTCGCTTGCCTCATTGCGCCTCGCCTCGTAAAACGCCCTACGCAACGCCGCGATTTGGAGCGTCGCGTTATCCTCCTTCATCTTCAAGAAGAAACTATAAATATCTTTGAATGACAGGAACCATAGCGGGAAAGCAAGCCCACCGTCGCCGATCTTCACCGTCTCGACAAAGCTTAAATCCTTGTACTCGCCGTGAAGGTCGAATAGAATCACATTCGCGCCGCCGAGCGCCGATATCTTTTCGAGCAACGACGCCACGCAGTAGCTTTTTCCGCTGCCGCTGTTGCCTACAATGGAAGAATGACGCTGAAAGAATCTGTTGCCATTGATGTAGGCGCGTTCGTCGTAGGCGGCATATGTGCCGATTTGGAAACCGGCCTCATGGCTTCCCGCCAACATTTCGGTAAAGCGGGCGCTGTCAATCTTCTCGATCTTCACGTCGATTGTCGGGTAGGTATCGACGGACTTTGAGAACATGCCGTCTTTCAAGCTGCCGATAATCGACGCTTCGATGATGTTGGATTGTTCAGTGTCGATATCGAAGTCGCCCATCGCGTTCAGCTCGTCTTTCAAGTCGTATGTCTCGTGTCCTGTGAGGCTGGTTACGATGCACACGATTGAAGCGGTCGCGTCGTGAAGCATGAGCAAATCATTGATTTTGATATTCCCCAAGCGGCTTGCATCGGTATGAATGTTGACCTTGCTGGCCGATATCTTTATTAACTGCATTATGATTGCGCCTCCATCTTGTCTATGCGAAAATTCCTATAGGTTACGGGCTTAATCGCTTTCGCGATGATCTTTTTCGGGCAATGCTTCAAGAGCGCGGGCTTGCTGATACTCGCCCTTGTGTTTGCCGACCATACCGCCCGATAATCGCCGCTGTACGCCTCGCCAAGCCCGCCCATTTCAGCTTTGATCCTTTGCCGTATCGTCTCCGCTTCCTTCGCCAACGTCTTTATGCTGTCGCGTAAGGCGTAATAGCGGTCGAAATCGGATACCATGTGCGGCAATTGCAGTTCCACGCGCTCCGCTTCGCCAGATACAGCGTCCAGAGCGTTCGCCGTTGCCCGCGAACCGTCAACCGGCGGCGGCGTTTGATCTTGCACCAGCTTCCAGAAGTCCGATTCGGCCTGTACGAGCGCCGCTATTTCGGCTTCGTCGCGGTCGATCACGAAATGATAGAATCCTTGATTGAGTACCAATACGGCGAGATACCAGCGCTTCCAGCCGGTCACGGCGAGATAATGACAACACTGAACATAGTAATTTGCTGGGTATTCGCCGTCCTTGAACTTTTTAAGGTTCATGACGGAGGTTGTTTTGCACTCCAAGCCAGCCTTTTCGCCTATAACTTCACGGTCGATGTTGGCAAGCATGAAGGGATATTCCGCGCTCTGTAACATATTGTTGCGGCGGCGAACGCGCTTGCCAGTCGCTTCGGTGAAGCGTTGCGCTACGTACCCCTCGAACGCAATTCCCTGTCTCATGGCCTCGGTTTCTTCTCGTTCAGGCAACGTACCGAGTTTGTCCATCCACACGCTGTACGGGCTGCTATACTCGTTAAGGCCTAGTATGGCGGCGGCGTCGGAGCCGCCGATACCGGCGCGGCGAAGTCCAAGCCAGCGTTCACGGGGGATATCGGGCGTATATGCAATTTCAATCGGTTTAGACATTTCAACCTCCGCTTTGTTGCTTGGCAGTTTCGCCGGAAATATCGGCCTTTAGCTTTGCATCAGCCTCCGCTTCGGTTGCGAATACCGACTTGCCCCACCATCCGTACAACTCGACCTCGAATATCGTTTCGGTGACGTATGCGCTGCCCTGACACTCTTTGGAATACGGCATGGAGTTACAGGCGCGGGTTCGATGGCAATAATTGAAGCACTTGTCCGACGTGATCTTGTAGACGGTTGTGCCAACCTCCACAGGAAGCAATATACAGCGCCGCGATTCCATGTCCTCATAAACCCGCCTTGCTTCTTCCGGCGTGTAGCCAGTTTCGATAGCAAGCCCTGCCGCGATATCTTCCGCCTCTTTTAGCCCAAACACAGAACCAGTACCAATGTTTGTCCTGTAATCCTGCTCGTTAATCTTAGCCTCAACGGCTTCGCAGAACTTTTCTAGGTCAATCAGTTTCGCCATACTTCAACCCTCTAATGGTTCAATAAACATCTGACTGATGGTTTCGTGATACACGATTGGCCCCGCCTCGCCGACGTATTTAAGTTCCAAAGCCGCTACTTGCGCGTCCGTCAATTCAAGCCGAACGCTCCGATACGTCGGACTGTCGCCACAAAATATCATCGGGCCATCACTGCGAATTATCACGGTTACTGTCTTGTTGGGAAACTTGCCCTCTACAGCCTTAGCCACGGTAAATCCTCCCTCCAATCCTCTTTCATAGGGTCGTATCGCGGTTCAGATTCCCGTTCATCGTCGAAGCGGTCGAAGTCGATGTCGATGTCCGGCGGCGGCGGGGGGAGTGTGTCGGCGTCGCCCATATCAGTTCATCCTCGGCGGTTCTGGCAACGCCATCCAGTGCGTCACGTCCTCGAAATCGCCCTCGGCGTTCATCGCGAACCTTACGCCAAGCCGCATATCGTAGCCGATCACCGTCTCGCCCTCGTCCGGCATTTTGTCGGCCACGCATATCCAGCCGTCCGATTCGTCCGTTCCGTCAAGCGCGTTTACCAACCCTTCAACGAGCTTGTACATCGCGGCGTCGCGTCTGGCTATGGTCGCGCTTAAACGCTTTATTTCGTCGTAGATTGCCTCGATGGTATCCGCTTCGGTATGGCCCATATCGCGCCTCCAAAATCTTTTGAGTGGCGGTTTGTCCCGCCCGCCATGCGTCTTTCCGCATTGCCGCTAACCGACTGTATCGCCGCCGTGTTCGCATCTACGCGCCTCTCATGCCGCGAGGAGCCGCAGGTCGTACCGATTGATATGGGCTTCGCCGATACCTGCTGATTCGCATACTGCCCTGTTGGAGCGGGCGGGGATTTGAACCCCGCATTTGCGCATCGAAGGATGATGTACACTCTCCTTCTGCTTCGCCGGTTCTAGCGCTGCCGACCTTCGCAACAGGCCGGTTTGCAATGCAGTGGATTCCTTCTGCGTGTTCCCCGTGCGTCTCTGCCATAACTTCGCCACCGCTCCATGCACGTTAGGGACGGTTGGCCCCTAACGTTTGGCGCACATACGCCAGCCGCGACCATCTTTTACAGGACGAGAATAAACTTTTTCATGACACTGCTGCCCCTTTCTCGAATTGGCCGTCTCTCCGGCCTGTCACCGCGAATGCGTACTGCTTGCTTCCTGCGGTTCTCGTAGCACTCTTACCGCCGTGTACGCTTGGAGGCCGTCCTCTCGTGGCATTGTCCGGCAACCCGATGCCCCTTGTGCGTCCGTATTCGAGGCTCCACGCGGGGAAGTAGCATATAATCGCTCACGCGGTTACATCTTGTTTGCGGGCTTTACCACCATCAACTTACCTACGCTTGGCGCGTACAGTTTACGGAGCGTACCCTTCGCGCCGCCGTAAATTTCGACCACGCAACGGTTGTTTATAGAAATATCCGAGCCGAATTGCGGCCTTTCGATTGCGATGTTGTTCTTCGCGCAAACGTCGTAGATGTTTTGTCCGTACTTTACATACGCCAGCACCGTACCCTTGTGCTTGGTTATGCCGTCGGCGGTGTAGCGCGGCCACTCGACCTTATCACCAACATGGATCATAATGCGTACCCCTCTTGAAAATCGTCCAGCCCATGCTTAGCCATGTGAACGGCCTCCGCGTGGCGTCTCGCGTCCATGCGGCGCTTAACGATCCTGCGTACCATACGGTTGAATTTCCTTAACATGACGGCTCCCCTTCCTTTATGTACCCAGCCCATCCCACGGCCTCTTGCCGCCGTAGTATGTGGCCGAGATTTGCCACTGTTGCTCTGCTGGCATACCCGCAATTCGCGCAAACGCCGCTTGCTGTTCGCCCAGGTGCTGCCACTTCGCCTTGCGGAAAGTGCAATTTGCGCCAATACAAGCCTCGACGTTCAATGCACGGCATACGCGCCTGTCGCTGTGAAAGACGCACTCGTTCATCCGCTGTTGCCCGCTTTCAGTACCTGTCTGTCGCGGTCGGCCTCCATTGCGGCAAGCTGTTCACGCAGCGTCTGAATCTCGCCCATTGCGTTGCCGTGGCGCGTCGCCCAATATGCCTCGCGTTCTTCGGCAAGGCCGAGCAGGAATGAGATATCGTCGGGGGCGTGGGCTATTAATTCCGCGTCAGCCGTAAGCGTCGAAATGCTGGAACAAATTGTACGAGTGCTCGAAACAATCCCGTATGAGCGCACGGTGTTCCCGTTTATCTTGCTCTCCCACGGCCCCGGCGTAGCCGCTTCCAGCCGCGCCTTAATCGCCGCCAGCCGTTCGCCCGATTCTCCAAGTTCTGCCGCCGTCCTGCGCTGCCGCTCGCGCAGCTCCACCACATACTGCGCAACGAGCGATTCAACGTCGCGTCCGTAAACGACCTCGCCCCTGTTGTGAACCTCACGCAGTTTGGTATCGGCCAGCAGAAAAGCCTTTGTGATTTCATCCGGCGTTACCGGCGCGTCCAAATATCCGTTGACGTTTTGCGCTATCATGGTGTGGCCTCCCCCTACTTCCCCGGCGTTACCCGTCGGCCAATCCCGACAAGGTTGTTAATCAAGGTTTGAATCTTTATCCCGTCGCTGCTGGCTATGTATCTGAAATACGGCTCGTTATTGCATAGCCAGTCTTTCAACACGCGGCGCTGTTTACGTACCTTCGCAAGCTCCGTAGCCAGCCGCGCACGTTCCTTGTATAAGCAGTTATCGCGCTCCATGCGATGGATAATGTCGTTGTGTTTGCGTTCAAGGTCTTTGATTTCGCCCTCCACCATATTGCGCTGTGTGCCTATCTCGCGGAGTAAGTGAGCGAGTTTTTCAGCGGTGATCAGGATTTCGGCGGTGTTTAGTGGGGTCATTGGTGGGCTCCTATCCATTGAAGCGGTAGGGTAGCTTTGCCTTGATGGTCGCGCCGTTATATTTGCGCAAAAGCACTTTGGCGAATTTCACGCCGCCCTCGGCGCTCTGGTCGTCCCTACCTTCGCTTATGATCTTGTCGGGGTTGGCGTTGGCAAGCGCTTTGATGAAGATTTTGTCGGAGTAATCGCCGTCGTAGGTTTCGCAGAAAAGCGCAACACCGCTGACAATCTGATTTTTAAGCGAGGCCTCCGCGCCGCCCCAAGTCCTGACGATAAGCCAAAGCACCTCGTGAAGAGAATCGCCGCCGCGCTTGCTATAGATGCTACGCAGTTTGTCGATGCACCTGATAACATTGTCGCCCTTCAATGTGTTTGCGGTCGGGATTTTAAGCTGACACAGCGTGGCGATTTGGTTTATTGCCAGCGCATCCTCCACGCCCTCTTCCATTTCGGCATTGAATTTCTGGAATGGGCTAATGCGCGTTTTGCCGTCATCCTGATTGACGAATACGTGAGCCTCGCTGCGGTAAGTATGCTTGTGCTGGATTTCGCAGCGCACAATAAAATCGTCATCGTCAAACAGCGTCATGAGGGCTACGAGCCTGTGCTGCCCGTCTATGACATAGTATTTGCCCTTACGGTACGAAACCGTAAGCACTCCAAGGCGGCGCGGGTCAAACTCCTTAACGATCTTGTTGATGTTGGCCCTATTCAGGTCTTTCCTCTGGTAGCCTTGTGTTACTATCAGTTTGTGAATCGACACTTGCCGCACTTCAATTCCCGTGTTATAATAATCACGGGCAGCTTTCAACGCTTCGCTTATCATGGTTACATCTCCTTAAATATGGTTTTTGTAGATTTCACAACGGTTTCCATTTTGCCGATGGCCGTTGTGATTTTCCTTTTGGAACGTTCGGACATATGGCTCGACATAGCCTTTATAGAACTGGGGCCGTTCAGATACCTCTCAATTGAAGCTAAGAACGCCTCAATATTGGTTAGAAATTCGAGCGCAAGCGAATCCGCGCCCTGTGCCTTGTTCTCTGCGATTTCCGGGTCTTTGATAGAGCTGATTATTTCATCCATCGTAGGCGGCTTGGGCCGGGTAGGCTTAGCTAGTTTCCGAATATCGTCGGTTTCACCAGAGACTCGTTTCTTGACAGCGTCACGCTGCTCGTCTTCGTTCATGCGGGCGAGAGCGACTAATTCTTTTTTACGAAAATCATTCTCTCTCGCGGCTCGTTTGGATTCTTCTGTGAGGTTGCGGCCTATCTGGACATGCTGCCGAATAGTGCGCGGGTCAACCCCCATCTTGGCCCCCGTGTCCTCGGCAAACGTAGGCGTTTTCTGCTCAGAGGATCCGGGTTCCGCTGAGCTCATGTGCTGATTTCCCTTGAATGCTGCGTTATGTGCCGTATCTGGATGAAGCACCAAATATATTTCTTCACGCTCTGCCAATTGCGTTGCCAAATCCACTTGATGTAGCGCGTTCCGAACGATGTTTTCATCGATCTCTGCAAGGCGAAGCAGCAACCCGTCGGCAGTCAAGATTTTGCCCGGGATTTCATCTCTACCCATTCGCTTGAACGCCTCAATTCTATGTGCCCCCGCCACCAAAACCATGTCGGCAGAAACCACGATATTATGTAAAAGCCCTACATCGCCGATACTCTTCATTAGGTCTACAACTTTGCCCTCATCAATCGGGCGTCGCCCTTCGCCAATTTTGATATCTGCTATTTTCAAAAGCTCGGACACGTTGTACCTCTTCCTGCAACAAAGTAAATCCATTCATGCGGCCATCCGACCGCTTACTTGCTCATCTGCATAAACTGTTCCGTGAGCGCCGGAACCATGTTAAGCGTTTCTTCCGATTGCGCGGCGAGTTTATTCTGCCGCGCCAATCTTCGTTAGTGATACGGCGAACACGCCAGCAACATCGCGTAGTATCGAAAAATCCCGTCCAAGCATCGTTTCTTTAGTAGCCGCCTTATAAAGCCGTCCCAGAACATCGGCTTGCATTTCGCGCAAAGTCTTGCCGTTCTCGCCCACGGCGGCGTCGATATACTTCGCGGATATGTCATAAACAGGTTCATCGCTCACAACCGCCCAAGACTTGCGCTCAAAGCCGTGTTTGTGCATGATGCTATCAATGATGCACACCATGTCCTTGACTTGCGCTTTCTTGCCGTTCGGTCGTTCGCTCATGAACGAGCAGCGGAATTCCGACTGGTTGCGCTGGGAGATGGACACGAACGGGAATGACGTGGGCGTAGGATACGGAATGCCGTAAACAACCACGCTGGGGACTTCTTCGCGGAGTGCTGCGGCGGCTTCCTTGAAAATTTCCGTTTCCAAGTCAAGGTCGTTATCGGGTTCGGGCGCGTCAATCTCAATACTCGACTGAAACGCGGGCTTGTCCTGCCGCACTGTGTTCAGTTCTTCGGCGCGCTGGTCGGGGGCGGGCATGTTGACGGAGCCGTGGATGATGATTGTGCCGCCGTTCTCGACAGATACCGAGAGTACGCCGTCGTTCTCGGTGATTGTTGTGTTGCCGATTTTTCGTGTGAACATGGTTTCCTCCAAAATTCGTATATATTCGGTAACATGTGTGGTATACTTTCCCCCGAAAGGAGGTGTATACCGTGGACACTCAAAAGATAAAGAGCGTTGTCGATATGTCTTTGAGGAAGGTAGGAGAAAGCGGAGCGCCCGTATTCTCCACTTGGCAACAAATCTTCTTGTCCGAGGCCATTGTTGCCGCCCTCAAAGAGTACGACGCACAGGCTAATCCCTCTCCATTGCGTCGATAGTAGTAGCCATCATCGCTATCGCTTGCGAGAACGCTACAAGACGGCCTGGGCCATCTATCGGGTCTGAAACTTCCTGCGACTTCTCGGAAAGTAGCTGTAACTGCTTTTCGAGAATCCTTTTACGTTCTTGGCGACCGTTGGAAGTGAGGTTGATTCCTTCCGCAATCTCTTTCCAAGACAGCCCGCTTCCGAGTTTGTCCAGAATCCCTTGAAGCGTTGTTTCTAGGGATTCGACCTTTTGCTCTAGCGCTGTAATGCGCTCTTGATCTGACATTGAATATTACTCCTTCCTTGATTTAGCGTCGTTTAATACAGCGCCCGCGCCCTTATGTGCGGGCGGCTGGTTGGGTGTGGGTTGTTAGGCTGAATCCCGCATTACCAGCGGCTTCCATATGACTTCATAAACCAGATTCACAAATTCCGGCATGGCCTCCATGTCCGGGTCGCGTCCGCAAGCCTCGTCAACCATGCGTTCGATTGCGGTTCGCGGTTCGCCTAAGTGGTGGCCACTAAGACGGTTGAACTGTTTGACAAACTCGCGGTTGCCGATGCAGTAAGAGCAAACTTCTTGAAAAGTCATGGTTACCTCCGGCTTGTGTTGGGTGTTCGTCCGAAATCGTGATATAATCTCCCGTGGGGAGGCGATTCCGAATGTCTGATATCAGCCGCCGCGAGTATCGGCGTTTGCGGAAGTTTATCCGCATATCCAACGGGGGCGGGAAAATCCTTATCGCAGCCGTTGGCGATTACGATGTCCTCCATAAGAAGGGTTATATCGTGCCGGTTTTTGCGGACAAGGTAGATGCTACCGGCGGAACTGTGCTTATCGGTTACGAGCCGACCGATGATGGCAGAGCATATGTGGAGCGGCGTAGAGCGGAGTACATAAAGTTTCTTATCCCGTACATAACCACATTCATCCTCTCTATCATTGCGCTGATCGTATCCATCATCGCCCTGTCACAACCAGCAGCGTCACACCGACCGCCACAGCCGCCACCACAAGCGGCAACACACCCATGAGCAATACAACCCTCCATGTATCCGACCGCGCCTCCTTGATTACGCGCCGCCAGTATTCGTGATCGAACTCTTGGCCGCAGTTCGGACAGTTCTTGATGCCATATCCGGCGTCGATGCCGCAGTTCATACAAAAGTGCTGGGTCATGGAGGCGCTCCTTTCGCGATGCTAGGCTATGTCGTTTGTCCCCTGTTGTGCGACACGCTTCTTAAAAAAAATATCACAGGGATTGCTTATGTCCAGCAGTTCGATCATCGCTTCTAGTTCGGTGCTGGTAAAAACACCTTTACGCATCTTTAGGTAGAATGTATTGGGCGTAATTCCGAGTAGTTTAGCCACTTTGCTTTGCGATAATTGTTTTTTTGCGATTAGTCCGCGCAGTTCTGATACATCCAGCACGCAATCACGTCCTTTCGGCTTGTCGCTTATTACGCTACAAGCATACCACCGTATATGTAGCGTGTCAAGCGATTATTTTTAAGATTAGCATTATTTCTGTTGCATATTAAGCGATATAGGTTATAATAGAATTGCATTATACGAAAAGGAGGGCGCTTAAAGTGGGGTTGCGCGAAAACATTAAAGCCAAGCGAACCGAATTAGACTTGACGCTTGAACAAGTGGCCCAGCATGTAGGGGTTGGCCGTCAGACCATCCAGAAATATGAGAGCGGTATAGTAGCGAATATTCCTTCCGATAGAATCGAAAAGCTCGCCGAAATCCTGCAAACGACTCCTGGAGCCTTGATGGGCTGGGTTGAATCGACCGCACAAGGTAGTGCCGATCTGTCGCTTTCACCCGCCGCCATTGCTGACGACGGGTTGTCTAGAAAAAGGCACATGATTGAAGAACGACTTAGGAAGATGGACGAAGCGGGTCTGGATTTTGTGATTGCCGCAACAAACGTTCTGTTCGATCAACAATCAAAGTAACCCAATCGATCTCTGTCTCGGTCAATACTTGAAGTGTCTTAATTAGAGCGTCGAGCTTGTTGGCGTAGTCATTATTCTCCATGATTCTCAAACTCCTTCTAAATTAAGATCACTATCGATAGTCTGTCTATTATAGCATATAATGTCGTATTCCGTTGGATAAGATTTGTTCACTAATACGTCAGTTTGTTCTACTTTATGAAAATTCAACCTTGAATATCTTGGCGTAATTTGGTAATATTTTAAGCATCAAAGCGTTCACGACATAATCGAATAGCTGCTAGGCGGCGCTGGTACGAAAGAGAGGGTTTCTTTTGAAAAGACTCCTTGTTTTGCTCGTCGGCTTATTGATGCTTGTTGGTTGCGCCGCACCGGGAGAAACAGAGCCTACGCCAGATATTGAAGCTGCGCCGGTAAGTGCCGTTGTCGAAGTTGATGACGAGGCTCCGCCCGAAACGCCCGAACCCATCTTTTCGCCGCAAGACGTGTCCGACGCGACGATCCAGTCAATCCAGACATACGACGATTACCTGTTGATGTTTCAGAAAATCTTAGAAGATTACTGGGCTAATTACGAGGACGCTATCAAGGATACAGTTTTGTATAGCCCGGAGTCTTTCGCCGAATTGAAAAAGACCAGAGAAGAATCCGTGGAGGAACAAAAAGAGCTGTACGGAGATATGGGCGATACTCCGATTGTCGGCAAGGATTCGCTAGTTCAGTTCTTAATAAATTATAGGGATTCTCTCAAAACTGCTACGGATAGTATAAAAAGCAGCCTGTCTACTTCGCCCGGATTAAGGCCGGAACCGACTCCGATGATAGATGTAGACGGCGCGTTCTACAGCACTCACGAATTTGACCCGGATAACAAAATGTCTATTCTGTATAGCAAGGGCGAAGATTCCAAGGACGGCACGGTAACAGTAATGATGTCTCTTGATGGCAAAAACGTCGTGCTTGAAAAACAGCGTATCGCCGCACTGATCGGTCTTTTCGGGTTGTGCGAACAAGGGAACTATATGATAACGTTCACTACCGGCGATAATTCCGGCATGATTATGTTCGAGAATGACAAAGCAGAATACGTTTATCTTCCGGCAACCTACGACGGGAAAATAGATGATGTTGATACTGGTGCGGCTAGGGATAAAATAATAGAGTTCCTTGACATATTCCCGAACGAGATTGAGACTCTTGGGATTTCAAAGGGCGATCAAGCGAAAATGAGAACTGTCGTTGCAGACTTGGATGAAGCCGCACCCACCGACGCGCAAAACGCTTCCCTCAACGGCTCCGACATAAACCTCCGCTCTGGCCCCGGAACAGACTATGACGTTGTGGCGAAGGTTAGTGAGCCGTCGAGCGTTACGATATTGGGGCAGGACGGGGATTGGTATGAAGTGGAGGTTGAGGGCGAAACGGGGTATTTGAGAGAGGATTTTGTGAATATAGACTAATGAAATTTAAGGAGGAAACCGCCGTGGAAAACGCATTCGAGAAGATGGTCGAGGAATTCGAGCCGAAGTTTAAGGAACTTGTAGCAAAAAAGAACAAGGCGTTAGATGTGTTTGTAATTGAGTATAGAGAGTTTTATAAACGCATGTCTCCAATCATTGATTGTATGAAAAGCAACGGAATCTATTTTCTTCATCCCGAATACGAGGGAATCAAAACAAGACACGGCCCAATAATCGCCCGTTCATCAAAATTCGGTTCAGATATTTATATCGTAGACGATGATCGCGTTTTGCGCGTCAATACGAGTGATGATACTATTGACGAACACTTCATGCAATCGCTGAACGGATTCCTGCGGATATGCAATCTTGAACACGCCTGTCGAGGGCTGGGTTCGTTGCGAAATAGCTTGCCAAAGGCGCTTGAAAGTGTAGATAAGCATGCAGGCGATATCGAAATGATTACACGCGAATTAGTCAGAGATAGACAGGGCAAAGATTGAGCCGCTTTCAGCCGCCATGCGCAATCTTTGATGGCACTCGTATTCTTCTGCGCTCATTGAGTGCCTAGCCGCGATATCCTGCGTCTCGTCAAATCTCCGCAAAACATCGAGGCCGATACTGATTAGTTCGGTAATACCGGCGTTGAGCTTTTGAATCTCGCTTAAGACTTCCTGCATTTGTGGCATGACGGGCCTCCTTGGGTGATATATATTAAGGATAGCACATATGGTGTACGCGGTCAATACGGAACGCAATATGTTGTGTCGGTCATTTGGACGAATCGGTGCGTGAGACAAATTCGCAAAATTAACCTCTGGTTTATGGACTTTCCCGCGCCACTCGTTATAGAATACGCGCAGGAGGTGGACGGCATGAAGAATTACGAATTTCCCGACTTTACCGAAAAGCATAAATTGACGGAGCAGGAATGTACGATGCTTGGCCTGTTTCGCGCTCTTGGCAAGACGAAGCGCGACGCTATCATACGGACGTTTTGGAATATGGCGTATGAGGATAAGAAGATAGTGAAACTGGCCGAGAAGCGGATGGAAGAAGCGCCGCCATTGGCCACGGATTGACTGCTTACTTGCCCGTAACTTGCCTGACGCACCCGAAAAGCGCCGCAACCTAGACGGTTGGGCGCTTTTCTTACTTGATTGTTACTTGCTACGCGGTCAATTCATTGTACTTCGCGACAGCTTCGGGCAGCGATTCGCACAACCAGACGACCTTGCCGTTGCGGGCCGTAACTTCGAACACAATTCGTTCTGTCCGTAGATAGCAGACGGCGACCATCTCGACGCCGTTTTCAGATTTCGCCAACGCATGGCGAAAAGTCCGCTTGCGCATTTCCCTTAAATCTGTTAAATCAATTCGCATTTTATCACCTCCGAAAGCATTATGGCGCGATAATGCGGTCGAGGTATGAAAGGTATTGTCGAGAATAGGCGAAAAAAAGCGGCCCGCGAGAGCCGATTACGCAATCTTTGCAAACTTGGGGTTGCTGGTGATGTAGCCGATTGTTCCGTCGAGAAGTTCGGCTTGAAACCACCCATTGGGCGCGACGGCAACCAATATAAGCCTTTGCCCCTTGCTGACGGTGGCGATCTTAGCGCTCGATGATTTCGGTTGCGTTCTGACATTGACGATTTCGCCGGTTATTTCGACTGTCTGGATTTCGACAGGCGCTATCGGCGCGTCGGGTTCCGCTTTTTCGATACGCTTTGGCTTACGGTATTCCTCCGGCTTCGACTCGATAATATACAGCCTCTGCCAGCCGTAAACGGGATTTCGCGACTTATCCTCCCGCCATTCGTCGCTGACATACACATGATTCTGTCGTCCCGATTTGCATTTCTTCGCTGAACAAATATGATGAACATCAAGGTCTGTCGAGCGGAGGGTGTCACCGCAGTAAAGACAGGTTAAGATATGATAGAGAATGATTTCGTACTCGCCGGGGCCCGTGTTGTCTGCCCCGGCGTCGACCTATTCGTTTATTGCATCTTGCGCAAGAACGTCGGCCATGATTACATGCTCCGAATATCGGGCAGTGGTTTTATTTTCGCGGGGCTTGCTCCGGCCTTTAGTGCCGCCGACCCATCATTTTTGATATCGCTACTCGGTGTAGACAATTCTGCAAAAAGCTGATTGAGTTTTGCCGCGGCCACTGCCTCATCTTCTGCCGTGTATGGATTGACATGAGAGTAAGGGGTTATCGCCCCCCGGCATGTAGCATCCATCCCTCTACGCGCCCTTCATTCGCTGTACCGCCGAGTAACCGCCGTTGGTGGTAAGCGATACGATAGCCGCATTCAATAGGCACCGCGCCGCCGATTCACCCGTGAGTCCGGTCGTGAAAGCGTTCGCCAAAAGCAATACGACGAGCGCCAATAGGTAGCTCCAAACCTGTGTAGGCAGTTTCTGGACGAGCGCAGATTTCTTTGTGATCTGTACGATGGTTGCCACGATGGCCGACGCGCCCGCCAGTGTGCCGAGTGTCGCCCAGTCGGTGAATTCCAGTGCCCCCGCTCCATCGTCGGCCAGCGCCACAGGCAATGCCAAGATGAGCGCCAGTACGACCATTACGAGTATAAGTTTCTTCATTTGAATTCCTCCGTATCATCTATTTGTTCAGGCACTCCCATAGAGCGCATCAAACCAATGGTATCTTCCTCCATCTGCCCCGCCGCGAGACCATTTATAAAGTTGAAGTACACGCGCTGCGCCCTGTTCGCTGCTTTTAGGGCGGTGTCCATCTTGCCGTTCACATGCCCCTCTTTCACGGCGATGGCCGTCGCAATGGTAAGGCTGGTGTTTGCGGACATAAGGCCCATCGAAAGAGCGTTTACCTTTGCGCGGATATGCGCTTGCGCATCTGCTTTTTGTTTCGCGGCCTTTTCGACAACCTCCGCTTTCTTGCGTTTCTTCCTGTCAAGAAGAAACAAGCCGCCAATAACCGCAACCAGAAGTGCCTCTGCTCCGCCTATAATTGCCACAAGGACAACGTCGCTCACCTACTCCACCGCCTTCAAGTAGTTCGCTGTACACCAGCCAATAGCGTTTACCGTGCCAACCTCGCGCAGCAGATACCACATATATTGGTCGTCCGCTTTCGCGTCCAGCACTTCGACGATTTCACCCGTAATGACCTTGCCCACCACACCGTACTTCGTGCCGGGGCCGCTGCGTATGTTGCTGTACGTGGAGCCGGCGTAAACATACAGCGCCGGAATATCCGGGTCGGCGTCGGGCACGCATTCCGGCTCCGGTTCTGTCGCGGGCATGGGCTTTCCGGAAACGAGCGCGCGGAACTCGTCCATGTCGAGGCATGGGCAAGCGGTGGGGTATTTCTTGCCCGTCAGCTTGCCGTTTTTGTACGT
>DBDD01000239.1:30700-30914 GCA_002293365.1 Christensenella sp. UBA941
CTTTGCAGCACGAGGTACGAGTACGGCACGCCCCTCTGGCCGTCGGCGATCCGGCGCAGGTGCAGGCTTTTCCACTGCCTGGGGGTACCGTAGTTGCCAACCGTGTGGTGTATCTGGATATGGTCGATCCTTGCTATGCGCGTCGCCTTGTCTTTCGTCCAGATAAGGCCGGTATCGGTTACGTAGGGGAATTCCAAGCGTCCGTTTATGCCTA
>DBDD01000281.1 GCA_002293365.1 Christensenella sp. UBA941
GCGAAAACGTGACCACCGCCACCGTCGACCCGCGCGTAATCGACACGGCGGAACTGAAGATTGAGAAAACCTCCGATAAATCCATCGTCAAGCCGGGCGAGCCGCTCACCTACACCATCAACGTCATTAACAACGGGCCCGCGGCGGCAAAAGCTCCCACAGTTACCGATCAGCTACCGGCTTTGATTGAAAGCCCGCAGTTCAGCATAAACACAGGCGCGGCGTGGACGCCTTGGATCGGAAGCGTGACACTGCCCGATATTCCCGCCGGACAAAGAAAGGTAATCAACATCACCGGCAAGGTGAGCGCATCAGCGACAGGCAGCATCACCAACTTGGCTGCCGTAACCACCGCAACACCGGGCAAGAACGGCCTCAACACGCCCATTTCCACGACGCCCGTCATCACCAATATTACGCCCGTCTCCGACCTTTCGACGGCTGTGACGCCGGATAAGGCGAATCCCAAGCCGGGCGATATCCTAACCTATACGGTAACTGTGAGGAACAACGGCCCGTCCGCGTCGCCGCCGCCGACACTCAGCTATACATCTTCGCCGCAGCTCGCCAATGTAGAGGCGTCTAAGGATGGCGGCATAACATGGACGCCGTTCACCGGTACGACGACGCTGGGCGATATCCCCGGCGGCGGCTCTGTCACGGCGCTGATCCGCGGCATAGTCGCCCCCGATGCTACCGGCAGCATAACGGCCACGATGACCGTAACAGGTACAAATGATGATCCCGTCCCGGCAAATAACCAAGCCACCGCCGTCACGCCTATTATGGATGTGGCGCTCGTGAGCTCCACCAAGGCCGCCGACAAGCTCGACGCCAAGCCGGGCGAGCCGCTCGCCTATACTATCACCGTTATAAACGCAGGCCCCGCGACTGCAAAAACGCCCACCGTCAAAGACTCTCTGCACAACGCCATTGAAAACCCTGAGTTTAGCTTAAACGGCGGCGCGACATGGCAACCCTGGACAGGAAGCGCGTCGCTGCCCGATCTCGCGGCTCATAGCAAGGCGGTTTTGATGGTGAGAGGCGTCATCAGCGCGAGCACGCCGCCGGGAGCGCTTAACAACACGGCCACCATTACTACCCCGACGCCGGGTATAGACGGCAAAAACACGCCGGTTATCTCCACGCCCGCCGTCACCAACATCATCCCGCTCGCCAATCTCGTCACAACAATGACGCCGGACAGGGACAGGCCAAAGCCGGGCGACGAACTCATCTATACGATTACAGTCAAAAACAACGGGCCCGCAACGGCGCAAACGCCCAACATTGCCCTACCGCCGCCGCGCGGGCTAACCGATTTGCAGGTTTCGAAGGACGGCGGCAAAACCTGGACGCCGTGGACGGGAAACACCACCATCCCCGATCTCCCTATCAACGAAACGATAGGGCTTTTGATCAAGGGCAAGGTGACCGGCGAAACGGCGCTCATTAGCGGCAACGTGACCACCACCAGCGTGACCGATCCCAACACCGGTAGGGTTGGAAGGGATACGGCCGTCGCGGACACGGCGGATATCACTGTCGCCAAGACGCCCGATAAGGCCTCGGCAAGGCCGGGCGAAACCGTAACCTACACCCTCATCGTGACCAACAACGGCCCGGCGACGGCCATAACCCCAACAGTGACAGACGCCATACCGGCGGCCCTTACAAGCGTGCAGTTCAGCGGCGACAATGGTGCGACCTGGCAGGCGTGGGCCGGAAGCCAGTCTCTGCCCGATATCCCAGCGCGCTCAAATGTAAGGCTGTTAATTAGAGGAACCTTGATCCCAAGCGCCGCGGGCAGCGTAGTTAACACGGCCGTCGTCAGAACCACGACGCCGTGGCTCGACGGTACCAACCCGCCTTTTTCCGCGACGTCCACACCTACCAACGTCATTCCCGTCGCCGATCTGGCGATTAGCGCGACCGTGAACAACGGCAATCCCAGGCCGGGCGAAACCGTGACGTATACGGTTATCGTCAAAAACAACGGGCCTTCAACTTCGGCTGCCCCGATAGTTAGCTACGCCCCGCCGCCGCAGCTTACAAGCGCGGAGGTTTCCAAAGATGGAGGTGGGACGTGGGCGCCCTGGACGGGCGCGTCGGCGCTGAACGATATCCCCGATAGCGGAACGGGGCAAATGCTCATAAGAGGCAGGATCGACCCGCGTACTACGGGCGGCGTCTCCTCCTCGTTCACCGTGAGCAGCCGAACCGAGGATCCGCTCCAAACCAACAACGCCGTCTCAATCGTTACGCCGGTGATGGACGTCGCGAACCTCAGCCCGGTAAAGGCCGTCGATAAAGCCGACGCGCTGCCGGGCGAAGCGCTTATCTATACGATCACCGTTACCAATAGCGGCCCCGCGGCGGCAAAAGCGCCCACCATAACCGATCAGATGCCGGCCATGCTCGAAAGCCCAGAGGTCAGCGGCGATAACGGCGCGACCTGGCAAGCCTGGACCGGTAGCCGCGCGCTTTCTGATATCCCGTCCGGCTCAAGCGCAAAGCTTTTGATCAGGGGAACCCTATCCAAAAGCGCGGCGGGCAGCGTGGTAAACACGGCCTCGGCCGCCACAACGACGCCGAGGCCCGACGGAACGAATACCCCCGTAACAACGCCGCCGGTTATTACCAGCATTACGCCGACGGCCGACCTTATGACGGCGATAACGGTAGATAATCAAGCGCCAAGGCATGGGGACATGGTTACCTATACCGTAACGGTAACAAACAACGGCCCTTCTACGGCAGCCACTCCCACGGTTAGCTATCGGCCTGAGCGCGGCCTTTCCGACGTGCTGTATTCGATAGACGGCGGCAAGACGTGGAAAATCTGGACGGGGATCGCCGCAATCCCCGATATTCTCAACGGCGGCTTTCAGCAAATCCATATTAGAGGCAAAATCGACGGCGCGGCGACAGGGAGCATCTTCGCCTTCGCGTCAGCCGCCAGCCGTACCAACGATCCAAACCCCGCGAACAATACCGCGGCAGTACAAATCAGCGCTTCTCCGAGGCCAATTTGTACCGTGCGGTTCTGTATCGATAACTGTATGGTGGAGCGCAAAAGCGTGCCGTGCGACACGCCGGTTCAGGCTCCCGCGCCGCCTTGCCGCCCCGGCTGTACCTTTGGAGGCTGGTACACCGATCTATACTACTCGTGTATGTGGCGTTTCAATGAGCCTGTCGCCGGCGATATGGCGTTGCACGCAAAATTTATCCCGGATTAATCGTTGCGTCGGCGTCCATACACGGATCCTTGGAGTTTCATATGCTTGACAAAGCGGAGCGATATATGATCTAATAATTAATAAAATGAATTAATGCATTTCGGGAGTTACGGCGAATCCTCTATCATCTACTATTATGTAAATAAGCAGCGAGTGATTAACTAGTTGTACAAGGAGGAACAGAAGATGGAAAATATGACGTTCGAATGTTCAAAATACTTGTCCGAGGATTTCGTATTGCCCCCAAGGATAAAACGGATGCGCGAACAGTTTTTCGCTACAGATCTGTCGATTTGTTCGGACAGGGCGGTTTTGTGGACGCAATCACATAAAGCGACGGAAGGTCAGCCGATTATCGCACGGCGGGCGAAAGCTCTCGATCATGTTTTGTCAAATATGAAACTGTTTATTAAAGATGGCGATCTTTTAGCGGGCAACCTTGCGTCAGTGCCCCGGGCGGCCCCGATTTTTCCCGAGTTTTCTGTGAATTGGATCGAGAACGAGCTCAATGGCGATCCATACGCGTTTTCTGAGCGTCCGGGCGACGCCTACAAAATTTCGGACGAAGTCAAAAATACGCTGCTCTTAGATGTAATTCCATACTGGAAGAATAAAACGCACGAGGATATGGTGCTTTCTCTCCTTCCCAAAGAAACCTTCGCGGCGGTAAAGGAGGTGCGCGGCAACGATGAAGACTGGCCGATGATGGGCGGCGACGGACACACGATACCGGATTATATAAAAGTCCTTCGCATAGGGCTCAACGGGATTATTCAGGAGATTGAAGAGAAAATTTCATCGCTCGACCTTATGGATCCGAATCAATTGGAGCAGCTGCCTTTTCTTGAATCGGCGCTCATTACGCAAAAAGCTGTCATCAAATACGCCAATCGCTATGCAGATTTATTGATGCGTATGGCCCACGACGAAAAAAGCGGCGCGCGCAGAAAGGAATTGGCGGCGCTTGCCGGGATATGCCGCCGCGTTCCCGCGGAACCGGCTCAAACGTTTTATGAAGCGATTCAATCCATGCTGTTCATAAACATCCCGATCCAGCTTGAAAGCAACGGTCATTCCATTTCATTCGGGCGCGTCGACCAGTTTTTGTATCCGTATTTTAAGCAAGATATAAGCGATGGCCGCTTGGATATCAAAACGGCGTTTGAAATCATGAGCTGCCTCTGGATCAAAATAACGGAATTCTCCAAGCTGCGCGATTGGGCGGGAACCATGGTTTCTGTCGGCAATCCGTTATTCCAAAATCTCACGATCGGCGGTCAGGACGCCTTTGGTCAGGACGCCGTAAACGAACTTTCCTATCTTTCGTTGGCTTGTACGAAGAATTTGCAGATGATACAGCCGTCCTTGACCGTACGCTGGTTTAAAGGCACCTCCGATGCGTTCATGAAAGAGGCCGTCAAGGTCGTTCGCAAGGTAGGCAGCATACCCGCGTTTTTCAATGATGAAGTCATAATTCCCGCCATGCTCAATATCGGCATCACCTACGAAGATGCATGCTACTACGGAATAGTCGGCTGCGTAGAGCCCGCTCCTCACGGAACGATCGGGGGGCGGTACGGCGCCGGACAGCCTAATTTCGCGAAATGGGCGGAGCTCGCGATGCACGGCGGAAAGGATCCGCGCTCAGGACTCACGCTCTCGCCCCAGGAAAAGGATCTTACGACGTTCGAATCGTTCGATGAGGTTATGGACGCGTTTTACCAGCAAATGGATTTATTTCTAAAGCACCATATCATCACCGGCAACTGCGTGGATAGATCCTGGGAAGCGCTTACGCCGAACGCGTTCCTTAGCTCTTTGATTTCGGATTGTATACAAAGAGGGCGCGAAATTAAAAAAGGCGGCGCAAAATACGACTATACCGGCGGGGAGTCCGTTGGCGTTATCGCGGCGGCCAATTCTCTCGCTACAGTAAAAAAGGTGGTCTTTGACGATAAGCTGCTGACCGCCGCGCAAGTTAAACACGCGCTCGAAACGAATTATGAGGATATGACCAGCGACCCGACCGGCGAAGAAATCCGCCTAATCCTCCTAAACGCCAATAGTAAATTCGGCAACGATAACGACGAACCGGACAGAATCGCCGCCGAGATCATGCGGGAATTCTCGATTAAGGAATTCAAATGCAAGAACACGCGCTATGGAAAAGGGCCGATCGGAGGGTTTTCGATTCCCTCCACGGCGACGACTTCCGCGCATGTCGCGTTGGGACAAGTGGTCGGCGCTACTCCGGACGGCCGAAAAGCCGGTACGCCCACGACTGAGGGCAGTTCAGCATTCCGCGGTACCGAGAAAAAAGGGCCGACAGCCCTGTTGAATTCGTATGCCAAGCTGCCAAACGTTTTGATGCCCGGAGGACAGCTGTTTAATTTAAAAATCACGCCGACCGCCGTGGCTACGGAGCAAGGCGTCGATAATTGGGTGTCGTTGATCAAAGCGGCTTTTGAAAAGAAAGCGATGGAGCTGCAGTTCAATATCGTGTCCGCCCAAACTCTATTGGACGCAAAGGAGAACCCGAAGGATTACGCGGATCTGATCGTGCGCGTAGCGGGCTACAGCGGGTATTTCGTGGATTTGCGCCCGGAAGTGCAGGACGATATTATCTCAAGAACGGAACACGCGCTATAATAACACGAAAAGGAAGCGGGCGCATATGGAGGCCAGCGGCGCAACGCATGGCATGATATTTGATATTCAGCGTTTCTGTACGCACGACGGCCCGGGGATCAGAACCGTCGTTTTTCTGAAGGGCTGCGGTATGCGCTGCCAATGGTGCTGCAATCCGGAATCCCAAACGCAAGCAGTAAGCATATTCTTTCAGGAGGATATATGCATCGGCTGCAAACGGTGCGTAAAAGCTTGCAGGCAAAATATCGCCGTGGGGAAACAGGGCGTCGACGAGGCCTGCTGCTTGTGCGGCGGCTGCGTACGGGCTTGCCCCTCTCAGGCGTTGACGGCAAAGGGCGAGCTAATAAGCGTAGATGAGGTTCTAAAAGAAGTCTCGCGGGATGAGGCGTTCTATTCCGCTTCCGGCGGAGGCGTAACGATCTCGGGCGGCGAGCCGCTCGACCAGCCCGAGTTTGTGCGCGCGCTTATCGGCGCGTTTAAGGCGCGAGGCTATCATGTCGCCTTGGAAACGACAGGAAGCGCTCCTTGGGAGAATGCGAAAGATATCTTTGAGCGGGCGGATTTGCTGCTATATGACGTAAAGCATATGGATTCGGGATTACACCGGCAATACACGGGTATTCCAAACGAACAGATTCTGGAGAATTTGCAGCGCTGCGCCGAGCGAGGCTTGCCGGTTACGTTACGCCTCCCGCTGATCAAGGGCGTGAATACTTCGGAGGAAAATATCACGCGGCTGGCAGATATGGCGGTGCGATTGAATATTTCGCAAATCAATTTGCTCCCATACCATACATACGCGGACATCAAGTACAAAAAGCTTCGCCGCGGCTTTTCGTTTTCCGGATGCGCTCCGGAGCGTGCAGAACTCGAAGAAATCCAAAAACTTTTTGAGCTCAGAGGGCTGAGCGTATCAATCGGAGGGTAAATGTGCAAGGAAACAATCTAACCTCCATTCAGGAGATGAATCGTTCCTTGGTGCTGCGGCTGCTGAAAAAAAACGCCGTAAGCACGCGCGTAGGTATCGCGAAGCAAACGGGGCTGCAGCAAGCCACTATTACCAATATAATCAACGACTTTATGAACTGGGGCATAGTAAAAGAAACCGGGGCGATGGAAAGCGAACGCGGGCGCCGCTCTATAGGCATCGCATTAAATCACGACGACTACTACGTTTTAGGGCTGCGCCTTACGCGAAGATACTTCTTTATTGGGATATTCAACTTAACGGGGAAAGCCATCGAAGTAAAAAAGGTGCTGTTCGACTCCTCCGACGGGCCGCGTTCCGTAATCCGCAGGATTAAAAAAGCCTCCGCGGAGATGATGGCGCGCCATAATGACAAGAGAATACTTACCGCGGGCATGGCGCTTCCCGGGCCCTATTATCCCGAAAGCGGCGCGCTGAGCGCAATAACCGATTTTCCCGGCTGGGAAAATGTCTCTATCAAACGCGAGCTGTGCGAATTCTTTGATATTCCGCTCATCATCGATCACGATGCGAATGCCGGCGCTCTCGCGGAGTGGTGGCTCGCACCGAATTCGATTAGCCGCGGCACGATGGTCTATATCGCGGCAGGCCAAGGCGTTGGCGCGGGTATCATACACGACGGCAAGGTGTTTAGAGGCGCGCTTGGAACCGCCGGCGAAATCGGACATATGACTGTGGATATTAGCGGCCCAAAATGCGTATGCGGCAATCGGGGCTGCTTGACGAACTATGCGTCGTCAACGGCGCTGATCAATGAAATTTACGCCATCAACAGCCAAAACCGCGACGCGGCGCGCGGCGAAAAGCTTACAATCGAGCAAGCGGCGATGCTGATAGAGCAACAAGATCCTTGCGCCTGCAAGGCGCTCCAAAGAATTGTTGCATACCTCTGCGCTGGTATCAATACCTGCATATGCTCATATGCGCCGGATGAAATCATCATTGGCGACGAGCTTAGCATAATAGGCCCGCCATTGGCCGCAGAGATCGTGAAGGCGCTCGATTCCAGCAGTACCCGCAGCTTATCCGAGCATGTCACAATCAAGCTTTCTTCCTTTGACAGCGACCCGGCGTTTATCGGAGCGGCAGCGCTCGCCATCGATTACGCCTTAGAGCATACGCGAATCTTTGCCGATACACGGCTAGCGAGGGGATAATCCATATGGAATATTTGCTTGGAATCGATATCGGAACCTCCAGCGCCAAGGCGACGATATTTTCGTCAGACGGCAAGGCGCTTTCCACGGCGGGCTGTGGATATAACTTCGATGTGCCGCAAATTGGCTTTGCCGAACAGGATCCTGACGTTTGGTGGCGCGCGACGGTGGATTCCATCTCAAAAGCTCTTCACGAAGCTTGCGTCAAACCGGAGGAAATACGGGGCATTGGATTATCCGGGCAGATGCACGGCATGGTGGCGCTCGATAAGAATATGCGCCCCGTACGCAAGGCGATTTTGCACTGCGACGTGCGGTCGAAAAAACAGGCGGAAGAGATTCGGGAAATCTTCGGGCCGAGATTCTTTGATATAACGTGCAATCCGGTATTTCCGGGCTTTCAGCTGCTCTCGCTGCTATGGATGCGCGAAAACGAGCCGTATCTTTTTGAAGCGGCGGAAACGGTCGTCTGCCCAAAGGATTATGTCCGTTACCGGCTCACGGGCAACATTGCCGCAGAAGCGACGGATGCGTCCGGCACGCTCGCGTACGACATGAAACGGCAGGCGTGGTCAGATGAAATCTTGGAGCGTTTAGGAGTCGATAAAGGGCTCTTGCCCGACCCCAACCACCTCCCGTATGAAATCGCGGGGACTCTCAGCGCTCTTGCCGCGGCGGATACCGGTCTTGCGGCTGGGACTCCCGTGGTTTACGGCGGCGGAGATCAATCGATGCAATCGCTTGGGAACGGCGTCTGCCATAAGGGGATTATGACCGCGACGATCGGTACGAGCGGCCAGGTATTATGCATTGAGGACAATCTTGCCTATAACCCAAAAATGAATACACATACCATGCGGCACGTCGAACGCGATTCGTGGTTTGCTATGGGCGCGGTTCTAAGCGCCGGCTTGGCGCTTAACTGGTTTCGCCGGACTTTGGCGCCCGAGGCAAGCTACGAAGAGCTCGGCCAAGAAGCGCAGCTCGTTACGCCCTGCTGCGAAGGGCTGGCGTTCTTCCCATGTATGATGGGCGAAAGGACGCCGTATATGGACGCGGCTACGCGAGGGATGTTTTTCGGCCTGACCTTCAAGCATACCCGCGGCCATATTGTGCGCTCCATTATGGAAGGCGTTACTTTTGCGATGCTGGAATGTATAAATCTTCTCGGAGAGCTTTGCGATGGCTCAAAGAAGATCATCTGCGCGGGCGGCGGGGCGAGAAGCGCGCTTTGGCTGCAAATCCAGGCGGATATCTACGGCAGAGAGGTATACGTTTCAAATACGCCCGAGCAGGCCTGCGCCGGAGCGGCGATTGCGGCGGGCGTAGGATGCGGGCTATACGGCAATCTCAGGCAAGGCTGTGAAGCGCTCGTAAGCATTCGGGAAAAGCCCGTGGAGCCTATTCCCGAAAACACAAAGCGCTATCGGGACTTTTATAAAGAAGTCTACGGGCGGCTTTATGACCAAACCCACACGCTATTCCCGGCTTTATCCCATTATTAACAACTCGGGATGATTTTTCACATAGTATACTATCATATGCGTAATGATCATATGAACGTCTTCGATCTGTTCATAGCTTTTCAGCGGTACAATAAAATTCACATCGGCAAGCGTCTTCAGCTTCCCTCCGTCAAAGCCCGTTAGCGCCGCTATGGAAGCCTTTTGCGTCTTGGCATATTCGCACGCGCGAATCAAATTTGGCGAATTCCCGCTGGCGCTGATGGCCACCAGCACATCGCCCTCCCGCATCAGGTTTTTCAGCTGTTGGCTGAAAATTTGAGAAAAGTCAAAGTCATTGCCCAGCGCCGTTAGCTTTTCTACATTGTCGCTCAAGGAAATCATGCGAAAGCGGCGGTGATCGCCGGCAACGGCATTTTTCCCAAAGTCGCATACGAAGTGGTTTGCTGTAGCGGCGCTGCCGCCGTTCCCCATAACAAAAATCTGGCGGTCATCCATATAGGCGCTTCGCAGCATCTCGACAAACGCCCGGAAGTTATCGGATGTAATGCTGTCCATAGCGTCGCAGATAGTATTTTTATATTCATGTAGATAGTCGTTCAAAGCGCAAGCTCCTTTCGTTTCATATTCTCCTAATCGATGGGTTCCGGCTGGACTTCGGAAAAAAAAGGCGAAAACGGGTCGGACGACAGCATTTTAAAGTAGCCCCACTTCGGTATCCGGTTTGCTTCGCGAATAGCCTTTTGCAGCTTTTCGCGCGTCATATCTCGAAACGTGCGCGGCGATACGCCAAACTCGCGCTGAAACGTCCTCTCAAAATGCTCATAGTTGTTATAGCCCGCCATTTCACTGATCTTGTATACCGGCAGATCAAAATTCGCCAGGTACGAGATCGAATACCGCATACGCACGTTTCTCAGATAGTCGCGGAAAGTACAACCCACATTCTCACGAAAGTACGCGCTGAAGTAGTTGGGAGACATGTTCGCCTTCGCAGCGATTTCCTGCAATGATATGGGCCGCCCGTAGTTTTTTTGGATATAGGCGAGGCTTTCCCTAATGATGTTCACGTGACTGCCGAGATTCGACTCGCCGGCCTCCTGCGACTGCGCCTTGGACGCGAGCCGCTCCAAGCTTATAACGATCTTCTCTACTAGCAGCTTCATCACATGTTCGCGAAAGAGACTGTCTCCAATAAATTCTTCATACAATTGTTCGAAGTCCCTGGCGATGCTCTGGTATTCCCGCTCGTTCAGAAGCACCTGCCGCTGCCGGATATTACCAAGCACTTCCTGAAAGATGGCAGGCTCGATAAACGTCTCGGAAAACTTTACGCTATAGAGCTGGGGCAAGTCGCTTTCGTCTACCAGCACCTCATGAAAGTCCGTCGGCAGCTGCAAAAACAGCGAACCTCGCCGAAATGGGACGACTTGGTTGTTGAATTTATGCACGCCGCCGCCGGCTATCACCAATTCGAGCTCGCAGAACTCATGCCAGTGCATATAAACCGACGCGTCCAATGTCTTTCGCTCAATATCGATCACTCGCAGCTTGTCCAAGTATTCGCTGAACATAACCTGATAAGGCTGGCGGTAATCATTCTTTCGCGCTCCGTTTTTCGGCATAATCCCGTCCTCTTCGTACAGCTCTGTCCGCGCTTAGTGAATATCGGCGTCCATGGGCCCTGCAAGCCGCTTTTCAAAAAACAGGCGGCCCGGCATGGTGGGCATGTAGCTCGACGCGATCCACCTGGTAGGACCGTGGCGCAGCGTTACCCATAGCGATACGCCCTGTAGGGAAGCCCCGCGGTCAAATACTCCGTCGCATCCTCCGATTATATAGTCGCTTTTCAAAAACAGGCCGGGTCCGATAGTATTGGCGCGGCAAGGCACAGCGGTAAAGTTGCTCTTAAAGCTATATATCGCGTTTTGCTCCACAGTCAGCGGATGCAGCTGCGCCCCTATGCGGTGGGTCGCCTTGCTCCAAGCCTCGTCAGTCTCGTAGTCCGCGCCAAAATGCGGCTCCCAAAAAGCGATATGGAACGCCCTCCCGATGCCGAATACCGTTATCAGCTTGGCGCCCTTTGCTTTCAGCGCAGCGATTTTTTCTTCGTATTGCGGCAGATTTTCCTTTGTGGCAAAATTACGCTGCGCCGCGGGTACGGTATGGCTGCCCAGTGGCTCGTAAAAAAGCTCCAGCATGGCGTCCTCAAAGCTGCCGGGTTCGCCGCGGGGCAAGGTGTTGCCCGAAGCGTCGCTCCATTCGTCCATATTGAAGCAGTGTATGTGGTCGCAGTCCACACGCCATTCATTCAAAAAGTAAACGGCCCATTCATAGATCCCCGTGGGGCCCACCGGCAGTATAACGGCGAGCTCCTGCCCTTTGCTCCGGGCAATGGCGATTTGCAAAGCTATCTCATGCCCCATCATCATATTAAAATGTGGCAAGCTTTCACACAGTACCGGCGCGAATCCGTCGTGCCAGAAAGGCTGCCGCTCGAATATCTCCTCGGGAGCATGGCCGCAGCAGCTTTGGATTTTTTCAAGATCCCAGCCCTTTGGATAAAAATTCTCCAAAAGCGAGCCTTGAATAGTAGCAAGCATATCCATGATAAACTCCATTCCATATTTATAGCCGACGGGAGCCGGCTTAATGGGTTAGTCTCCAAATACCAGCCGTTCCACCGCAATAGCCACGCCGTCGTCGTCGTTGCTGGCGGTAATGGCGTCCGCGCGGGCTTTTACAGCGGCGCAGGCATTGTCAACAGCCACACAAAATCCGGCCTTTTCAAACATGGGCAAGTCGTTCTCGCTATCGCCAAACGCGATTACATCTTCAGCGCGAAGGTTCAGCTTCTCTAAAACGTATACAAGGCCAACGCCTTTATCCGCTCCAAACGGCATTATTTCGAGGGAATGCCCGTATGAAGCCGCCAGAGAAAGGCCAGGTATATCGTCTACCGCCCGGCGCGCCCGCTCTATTACGGCGGCGCTGGGCGAAATCGCAAAGAATTTTTCCGCCGCCAGCTGCCCTGTTTGTAAATTTTCGCAAAGCTGCGCATCGATCTTTAGAGCTTCCAGCGTCATCGCCAGATCGTCGGGCGCTAAAGAGCACCGTTCGAGCATAGGGCGGTTTTGCGAAGAAGTATACAGCCATTCGCCCTGGTATATCTGAAAAAACAGCTCGCTTTCCAGCGAAAAGCGCTTCGCCGCTTCGGCGGCGCCGGCCTTCGGGATGCAAAGCTTATAAAGCGGGCGGCGCATTTCGTTGTCATACGCCTGAACGCCTGTAAGCACTACCATGTAGCGGCCCGCAAGCGCTCCTGCGGCGCTGTAGCGCACCTCGCGCACCGAACGCCCGGTACAGACGATGATTTCGATCCCAAGCCGCTTTGCCCGCTTAAAAACCTCCGCCGTGTTTAAAGAAATGGAACAATCGCTGCGCAATACAGTCATATCCAGGTCGATCGCGATAGCTTTGAACATAACCGTCCTTCGATATAATTATTGTTGCAAGCAAAAGGTTTATGGCCCTTTGCTTGCAACCTTCAGATCTGCCTAATTCTCTTTGTGTCGCTTACGCGTATTGGTCGATGTTCTCCGGGCTGATAAGCACGCTGTCGATATTGATGCTCTGCGCTTCTTCGCCCCTTAGAAGCTTCGCGATGATTTCCAGCGCTTCCACGGCGTAGCCTACGGTATCCTGCTGCACCGTGACAACCATCGAGCCGTTCTTTACGGCATCGATGCCAGCGTCAGTGCCGTCGATTGAGAAGATCTTGACTTGATCCTGCAAACCGGCCATCTGGATGGCTTCGAATGCGCCCAGCCCCATATCGTCGCAGGAGGCCATGATGACGTCCAGATCCGGATGGGATACGAGCCAGTTCTGAGTAACGGTCATGCCCTTATCCTTGGACCATTCGCAGTCTTCGACGGCCACGACTTCACAGCTCGCAACCTGGCCCAGGTATTCTTCGAACGCTTTCATGCGCTCGTCGGCGTGGAAGTTGCCAAAGGGCCCGCGCAAAACGGCGACCTTCGCGCCTTCGATGAATCCGTTGTCGATAGCGTATTTCACAGCCGCCTCGCCCTGTTGGTAGGGATCGGCGTCCACGAACCAGCTTGCGCCGTTATCTTCGATATGGCCGGTGGTAACGCAGACAAATACGCCGGCGTCAAGGGCGGCTTTAACGACCGCTACCGGAGCTTCGGCGTCTATCTGCTGGAAGATGATAGCGTCAAAGCCGTTGGCTACGCACGTCTCTATCAGGTTGTTGTGCTTGGTGGCGTCCATTTCGCCGTCAAAGTATTCGATGGTGAATTGATCGGCATAGTTGCCTGCAACCGCCTCGACCTCTTCCATAACGGACAGGCAGAACGTATCGGAGTAGCCCTTGCAAATGAACGCGACCTTCTTGACGCCGCCTGCATCCTGTGCCGGGGCAGCTGGAGCCGCGGGG
>DBDD01000097.1 GCA_002293365.1 Christensenella sp. UBA941
CTCATGCCCTTCTCCTTCCGCTAACTGTATCGGTCAATTGCGCTTGAATCGATATGTCCATCTAATATTACCAAATGTTATATAATAATTCAACAGTTTCCGGCCTATTTATAAGCTATAAATGTAAAATATTATTATATATTATCGAGCGCTAATAAAAATACATCGGGATATAGTTGGAGCCGTCGCCAATCAAAGCCGTCGCGCCCGCCGCCGCATACGCCGACGCATATGTCGGATCCAGCAATACCCAAGCCTCCCCGTTGAAGCGAACCGTGTTTACCGACCCCTGGCCCTCGATATGCACGTCGATCCAAGCGTGATACGCTTGGCCGGAATAGCCGATAACCAGCCTTGCCGGTACGCCTTGCGAACGCAGCATCGCCGCAGCCGCAGCGGCGTAGTCGAAGCAGATACCGCTTCTTTCGGATAGCGTTTGGTCTATATCCGGTAAATAGCCAGCCATCTGTCCTTGGCTCGCTCTCTCCGCCTTGGCCGTATCGTAAGCGATATTTTCAACCACGTAATTATAGATGTTTTCAACTGCTTTAAAAATATCGTCCGCGTTTGCCGTTATCTGTTCGGCAATGAGAGTTGATCCGCTGGCGGCGCTGAAATTCACATATTGGTTTGGATAGAGATATGCGCGGAATTCGTTGGAGATATTCGCGCTGAATGTGTCTGCGAATATTACGGCATATCTTTCGCCCGATATATTTTCGTTGACGCTGATTTCGTACGTCCCGCTTCCGCCGGAAAGCGGAAGAACGTCGGTGCCCTCATGGGTCAAATCGTATACGTAGTCGAGCGATTGTTCGCCCGTTTTTCGCAGGATTAATTTTGCTTTTGCGTTTTCGCCGGTATATCGCGCTATGATATATCCTTCGTCCCGATTGGAGATATCGATTGCGACGCCGTCTGTATCTTTGCCTAAAACGTCTACCCCAGGGCTTTGAGGAGACAGCGCCTTTATGGAGTTATCCCAAGCGCCGCCGCTAGAGCCGGAGCCGCTTTGGCCGCCGGGCGCGCTTGAGCCGCCAAGAACGCCGCATGCCGGAATAAAAAGTATGAATAAAGCGAAAAGGGCCAGGCTGAGTGCAATTCGCTTTGCGCCGCGTGAAATAAAAACGGAGTGTTTTTCCGTATTTAATGCGTTTCCGCCCAGGCTGAACACCCCGCCTTCTCGCCGCCGGTAATTTACCGCGCTGTGTGTATTCCGCCATATCGCTTCCTACTAAGTATATCCAATTTTGGCTTTATTGTAAATGGCGGCCTGTATTATATAAATAACTGAAATCGGATTTTATCGGATTTTCATGAGCAGATTGTGAATAATAATATAATATCTATTTACAATAAAAATTTATTATTGTAGTATTATAATGGTAATTAGGGAAGCGCTGGCGTCATATCAAAAAAAGGGGTACCAATTTCCATGAGAAGATTCATCGCGGCCGTCTTTGCGGTAATGATGTTATTTACAATTGGAGCTGGAGCGTCCGCTCTAGTGGCGGCGGGCGACTCAGAGCCCATGAATCCGCCGGTTTTCATCAGCGACCTAGTCGTATCCGACCCGTGGATGAGCGGATTGACCAAGCAGAATTGGCAAGGCGCCCTTACCGAGCGAGCATACGTCGAAGGCAGCTATATTTGGTTTATCGCAAAGCTAAGCGTATCCGACTGCGAAGAAACCAGCAGCGGATCTTTATGGTACGACGGCAGCGAAGAGGCTATTTTGACGATTACCAGCCAAGACAATTGCCTCGATTTTACAAACGCAATTTCCGCCAATTTTGCAAGAATAAGGGGCATGGACGTTATTAGCGCGGAAGTTAACTCAAACAACATAAGTCTTGTCGACGCAAGGGCGGAGCGAGTAATTTTTACGCTGCATTGCCAGTCGCTGCCTAGTACTCCTATTGTCGAAGACGAGACGCTCGTTTTCCAAGACGATCTCGCAAATCTAAAGATGGATGGTATTTTCCCCGCCGACTTTTTGGGCAAAGGCGTTCATGAAGCGACGAGACAGAAGGACTACTATTTACATTTCATGGCGATCGCCAACAAAGCGACGGAGGGCGTTTGCGTTGCGACGCTGAAAGTCAACGATACGGACGCCCAGAGATTCATACGGGATCCTGAAGCGCAACACGAAGCGGACGCCTCCTATATCTCGGAAAATTGGTGGACGCCCAACGACTCGGACGCCAGAATGCAACTACACTCTGGCGACCGCTCCTATATCTACTATTTTGACAATACCGTAAACAATAAGGTTTACTCGATCATGAAGATCAACGGCGCGGCAGTCGAGAACAGCTCCGGCTGGAACGGCCCGTTTCGCAACGCCGGAAGTATTTACGTCGTAATGAACGAGACGGCGACCGAATGCTACGTGGGCTTCGTGGTTTCTAACGGGCGGCTTCTGGGCCTTGCATACTGGGATGTTGACTACAGAGGCTATAGAAATCCGGGCGCATTCAGCACAAATGGAGGCGCAAGAGGAAGCAATAGAATGACGCGCAACGCCGCTTACTATAGCCCGCTTATAGAAAATATAGGCGGAAACAACTTGACGCTAATAGGAAGGGATATCGGCATTAACGCCACGGAGCTTAGGGCGATATTCAGCTACTTCGGAATAGCGCGCAGTAATCCCGGCACTATTGACGACGCGACTTTCCTAGCCCCGGGTACGGGCCGCGCCGGCGCAAGCC
>DBDD01000286.1 GCA_002293365.1 Christensenella sp. UBA941
CAGCGTACGCGCGGCGGCAAAAGCGGGCATAACATGCATCATACAGCCCGGAGGCTCGATCCGCGACGAGGATTCGATCAAGGCTTGCGACGAGCTGGGTTTGGCGATGATATTTACGGGAATTAGGCATTTTAAGCACTAAAGAAACAAACATCCATGTAGGGGCAGAGCTTGTCTCTGCCCTGAAACAGGGCAAACACAAGGTTCGCCCCTACGAAAAAATCGTTTAATAATTGTGTTGCGGAGCTTTGCTTCGCAACACAATTAAATTATCATATTATCCTCTCCCGGCGAAGCCGGGCGAGGATAGAATTCAAGATAAGGAAAGGTATTCAGTCTTGAAAGTATGCATCATTGGAAGCGGCGGGCGGGAACATGCCATCGCGCAAAAGCTGGCCGAGAGCCCGCATAGACCTGAGCTTTGGGCCGTGCCGGGGAATGCGGGTATCGCGCAGATCGCCACATGCGTCCCGCTTAAGGCGACGGACGTCGAGGGCGTCGTCGCGCTGGCTACATCCGAACGGTTCGACCTCGTCGTCGTCACGCCGGACGACCCTCTGGCGATAGGAATGGTGGACGCGCTGCAAGCTGCGGGCATTCGCGCGTTCGGGCCGAACAAGGCCGCCGCGCGCATAGAGTCCAGCAAGGCGTTCGCGAAAGAACTGATGAAAAAATACGGCATCCCGACGGCGAATTGCGAGATATTCTCCGACTATGAGAAGGCGAAGGCGTATGTGCAAGCTGCTGAAATGCCGCTCGTCGTAAAGGCCGACGGCTTGGCGCTGGGCAAGGGCGTGCTAATCTGCAATACGCGCGAAGAGACGTTAAACGCGTTGGAGCTGATAATGATTAAACGCGCCTTTGGAGACGCCGGGGATACGGTCGTCGTCGAGGAGTTCATATCGGGGCCGGAGGTTTCAGTGCTTGCGTTCGTTAGCGGCGAGACGCTCAAGCCTATGGTCAGCGCACAGGATCATAAGCGCGCGCTTGACGGCGACAAGGGGCTCAATACCGGCGGCATGGGCTGCTTTGCTCCTAGCCCGAAGTATACGAAGGAAATCGCGGATATCGTCGAGGAAACGATAATGCGGCCCACGCTCAAGGCCATGATTCAAGAGGGCTGCCCGTTTTCCGGCGTACTGTACTTTGGTTTAATGCTAACCAAAGACGGCCCGAAGGTACTCGAATACAACGCGCGCTTTGGCGATCCTGAAACGCAGGTCATATTGCCCCTCATGAAAACGGACTTGCTGGACGTCCTTTTAGCCGTCGCGGACGGCAAGCTCGCCGAAACGCCTGTAGAATTCATGGACTCCGCCGCTATATGCGTAGTATTGGCTTCCGGCGGGTATCCTGAAAAATATGAAACGGGATTTTTGATAGATGGGCTTTCGGGCGTTCCGGGCGATATCCGAATCTATCACGCCGGGACAAAGCTCGAAGCCGGCGCGTTTAAAACCGCGGGAGGCCGCGTTCTGGGCGTTACGGGGCTAGGGCCGGACATTGCCGCGGCGCGCGGCCAGGTTTACTCGGCAATCGAAGGCATTACTTTTGATCGAATGCACTGTCGTTTGGATATCGGAATTAAGTAATCACGATTGTTCTATGCTCAATCCTGTTGTATAATGATTCGCAAGGGCGCGCGAAAAGCGGGCTGTTGAGAGGAGAGAAGCTGTGGAACCGGTGCTGAACCAACTGCGCCAAGTCTACGACGCGATTGCCAACAGCTTTTCGCAGTTCGGCGTGCGCGACGCGGTCGATATCCTTCTGGTTGGCTATATTATCTATAAGCTCCTTGCCATCGCGAAGGGTACGCGCGCGATTCAGGTTCTCAAAGGCTTGGGGCTATTAATTGTGGCGGCGCAGGTCGCGAAGATGCTTGAGCTTACGGTTTTGGGCTGGTTGCTCGATTACGCGGTCAGCGCTGGCGCTATCGCCTTGGTCGTGCTGTTTCAGCCGGAGATGCGCCGTGCACTCGAGCAGATCGGGCACAGCAAATTCTTAGGCAACAATATTTTGCGCCACGATAACGACTACAGCCATGTCGTCGAAGAGCTGCAATACGCGCTGATGGAATTGTCCAAACGGCGCGTCGGCGCTTTGATCGTCGTCGAATGCCGTACAGGCCTTGAGGATCTCGTTGGCACAGGGACGCTCATCCACGGCAAGGTGTCGAGCGCGCTGATTGAGAATATTTTTGAGCCCAATACGCCCCTACACGACGGGGCCGTCATAGTGCGGCACGACATGGTTTTAGCTGCCGGATGCTTTTTGCCGCTGTCCGAAAATACGGGCATAGCGAGGGAGCTCGGTACCAGGCACCGCGCCGCGATTGGCGTCTCGGAGGTTTCCGATTCTGTAACTTTTGTCGTCTCCGAAGAGACGGGTGTGATTTCTATGGCGAAAGAGGGAAAGATTATTCGTTATCTGGACGCGAAGGCGTTGAAGGATATGCTCGGCGTTCTGTTCACTCCCGTCGAAAAAGAGAAGCGCGGCATACGCCGAAAGGAGCGCGTGGATGCTTAAAAAATTCTTTAAGGCGATCTTCGCGAATCCGCTGTATAAGATCATGGCGGCTTTATTTGCCGTGGTGCTTTGGAGCTACGTGCTCGTCATAGAAGACCCGGATACCCCGAAGCTGATAGAAGATGTGCCCGTCAGCTTTATCAACGAAAGCGCGCTTACACAAAAGAACCTTGTCGTGCGCGGCGACAAAGACGAGATCCTTACGAGCTGCGACGTCTCTGTCACAACGCCGCGCAGCTTGTACCGCAGCGTCACGCCCAGCGTTTTGACCGCTACGGCGAATCTTGGCGCTATTTCCGCAAAGGGAGAATTCGACATACCTATCCTCGTACCGCCGCCAAGCGCGTTCAACGGCGTTAGGATCGACTCAAGAAATCCGGCGTCTATCCATGTTGAAATAGACGAACTGGCACAAAAAGAAGCCGTACCGGTACGCGTCGAATTCGAAGGAACGCTGCCCGGCGGGTTCTACAATACTATACCGGAAACTGTTCCCAGCGCGATATCGTTAAGCGGGCCGAAGCAAGATGTAGACCTCGTGAGCCAGGCGGTCGTAAAGCTCGATCTTTCCAAGGCGCGCGGTTACAACGATTCGATGAAGGTGGAGCTGCGCGGCGCCGAGGGGAACGCGATTCCGAGCTCGGCGTTTACATCCGAGCCGTCGGTAATCGTGAAGATGGACGTATACCACAAAAAGACAGTTCCGATCAACCAAGATACGCTTATTGTGGGATTCGACAAAATTGCGCCCGGATACCAGCTTAACGCGAGCGGGCTGAATATAACGCCGACTGAAATAGAAATCGCCGGGCCTACGGATATCTTGGATCAGATTACGTCGCTGGATATCAACGCCGTCGACGTTCAGGGCTGGCGCGAATCGCAGCAGCGCTCGGTACAGCTCCGGCTGCCGGACGGCGTTATTATAACGCAGCCGCAGCCCATAGAGCTTTATGTCGACATTACGCTGATAACGCGAACCGTGCGCTTTGACGACCTATTAGTCGAAGTTAGGGGGGCGCAGCACAATCATAACGTCATAGTTGGGCCGGAGCGGATTTCTGTGTCGATAACGGCGAGCGAGGCCACGGTCGACGCGATTTCGCGTGGGGACATTAAGCCTTTCGTCGACGTAACGGACTTGGCGAGCGGCGTATACGACAACGTACCCGTACAAACTGCCCTTACGCCGGAACAAAAGCAAAACGCCGTGATCGAGTTCTCGTCGGCGGTAACGGTGCTAATCGAGGAACAAGAATAAATCTATGCAAAAAAAGTTTTATGTATTTAT
>DBDD01000212.1:0-2830 GCA_002293365.1 Christensenella sp. UBA941
AAGCCTTCGTTGGAGTAACGTTCGCCGTATTGATTGACCCTAAGAACGGCAGCGGAACCAATGAGGTCGAAGCCGGGGTAGGAATAGTTACCGCCCATCGCGGCGTGAGAGCGCGGCTCCAATCTGCCGCCCGCCCATACGCCCATGCGGACGCCCGCGCCGTCCCAGCCGTGGCCGCTGAAATCCGCGCCCGGTTCAATGAGGTCGGCGGCTTCCGTAAGCAAGTCCTCGCACATCGGAGGGTTCCTGCTGTAGTCGCCCGCCGCGAGGACGACTCCCTTATCGGCAAAAAACTTATGATACGCGCCGTTTTTTTCTTTTGCGATCACGCCGGATACGCGTCCTTGATCTTTAATCAATTGAATGGCGGTCGTTGCAAAGAAGAACCGCGCGCCATAATCGATCGCAATCGCCTGATTGCCCTTCAACGCTTTGTTTTGCAGCTCGACGCCCATGTTGGCCGTGCCGCTCCATGCGCGAAAACCGTTGAGCGATTCGGGGAAATGTACGCTATGCGGCGTGAGCATCGGATGAATGGCGCCTCGTTCCTGCGCTGTCAGCGGTTCGATAAACCAATCGAAGCACTCTCCGCACAGCTCCGCGTATTTGCGGATCAGCCGATAGTTCGAGCGGTTGCCGGTGCGAAGCTGCCAGTCGTTCACGAAGGTAGCGACATCCACTTTCGGAACGCCGCGCCGCTCCTGCCATTGTGAGTTGATATGGCCGATTTCCCCGACGCCCAAGACCCATTGCTTTTTATCGGGTTGCTGCTCCAATACGATGACGGATGAGCCCGCCTCGGACGCCGCGCGGGCGGCGCAGGTTCCGGCATGGCCCGCGCCTATGATGACGATATCCGCGCGCTCACTGTGCGCGATGGCTTCTTCTGGGATCGGCTCCGGCGCTTGCGCCCAGCAATACGGCAATCTCATAGCGAGCTCCTGTTTTACAGCGCGCCGGACGCGGGCAGGCGCACCAGCGAACGCAAATGATTTCCCGCTTTCTTATACAGCCACCATGTTACAAACGAGGTCACAGAAAGCTTTACAATATTGAAAGGCAGAATCCCCAAGAGCATCAAGGTCGGCAGATTGGTGATGAGCGGATTGACGGAAGCGCCCATACCCACTATCGCCTCCAGCGGCATACCGAACACGGCGGCGTACATCGGGAATCCGATATACAGATTCAGCGGTATCCAAGCGAGGCTGCAAACAATCGTAGAGACGATTAGCGCAATACGCGCGCCCTTGATATCCCTGCGGTGTTTATATATGAACGACGCCGGGAGCGTGAATATCATACTGCCCAATACGTTCATGAGTTCGCCGACGTACATCGTTTCCGATCCCTGCAAAAACAGCTTTAATAGGTTTTTTAGCACGATTACGACCGCGCCCGCGCCGGGGCCGAGGAAGAAACCGGCGAACAGGCCGGGAAATTCCGCGATGTCAAATTTCAAGAACGTCGGCGCGAACGGCAACGGGAAATTGACCGCCATCAATACGGCGGACAGCGCGCTCAAAACGGCGATTAAGGTCAGTGTGCGGGCGTTTACGGTGCGTTTCATTATGATGTCTCCTCCTAAATGCGAGGCGTTAAAAACGGCCCTGAAGCACAATGCTCCGAGCCGTGCCTCTTCTTTCATCCAGACTGTAACTGTCGGTATCGGAGTTTCACCGATTCGTGCCTTTCGGCTCGCGGACTATACCGCCGGTAGGGATTTTCGCCCTGCCCTGAAGATTTGTTGTCTTGGGTTTCGATTGCTTACAGCGCGTATTCCTTCGGCGGGTTGCCGGAGAAATCGGCGATAACGGCCTTCGCTTCCGCCAGATAGAACACCTCGAATATGGGGTTATCGGCTCTCTGATACTGGCCCTTGACGATGGGGTTCTGCAAGCAGCCTTCCTTTACGGGCATATTGTTCTCGAACGCAGCTTTTCCGCACAGGCGAATCCAAGCGTATTCCGGGCTGGATACGGTGATTTCGATGTTTGGATTGGCTTGCATCTCCTTATAAACGTCCTTCTTGTTGTTGGTGCAGAACCAGAGCTTGCCGTCCTGTTCAAGACAGAACATGAACGGGCGGGCCTTGGCCTTTCCGTCAAGACCGACGGTGGCGAGATACTGAACCGGGTTTGCCTGCAAAAATTGTACGACTTCCTTCATTGTGATTGCCTCCAAGAAATTATTTCAGGGCTTGAAAATTTAGCCTAAGAACAGTATATTTACCTTAGTAACTATTGTAAATCAGGCACTTCAAAGTGCCGTAGTTACTTTTGAGTAACTATTGGAATATAGCGGATTTGGAGGGCGTTTGACATGCTGAAACGACTGGATTTGCCCGCATGTCCCGTTGAAACGGCGCTGACCCTTATGGGTGACAGGTGGAAGGTGTTGATCGTGCGCGACTTGCTGACAGGTACCAAACGTTTTGGCGAGTTGAAAAAAGCGCTCGTCGGCATTTCGCAGAAGGTACTTACGCAGCACTTGCGCATCATGGAGGAGAACGGGCTTGTCCACCGCCAGATATTCGCAGAGGTGCCGCCGAGGGTTGAGTATTCGCTGACGGAACTGGGGCGCAGCTTGAAACTGATCCATGACGCTATGTGGCAGTGGGGCGAAGAATATAAGGCGAAGATGGAATGATTCCTTAAATACCATTATCATAGCATTTTAACGTTGCATTTATGTTGGGTATTTACACATTGCTTCTTCCAATGGCTCCCGCCAATCGTTCAGCCAGCCGGGTATTCCTCGCCTTGACCTTATCATTATCGACCGCGACATATACCGCCTTCGCTTCGCCCACCAGCACGACGGCCTTTTT
>DBDD01000212.1:2888-3022 GCA_002293365.1 Christensenella sp. UBA941
TTGTGGATGGTCGTAGCGTAGGCAAGGACGAGTTCGTCAAGTTCAAGGTGATCGTAGCTGATCTGCCGCTCGTCAAAGCTGACGATAATCGTTTTATCCTCCAGATTGACCGCCGCGACGACGCCGGTATCGCC
>DBDD01000249.1 GCA_002293365.1 Christensenella sp. UBA941
CAGTACGACATGATCGAGTTTTTGCAAAAACACCTTCCCGGCTACAAGGGCAAGGTGCTGGTTACAGGGCAGTTCTCGAAAGAATGGTATAAGGTTCAGAGCCGCTACACTGATCGTTTCCGCGTCCAAAGCGTTTTCGCCGTCGCTGACGACGAGAAGAACGGCCTCCTGCTTACGATGGATATCTATTACAATAAGGATTCCGTCGATAAGGCAGACTTTAAAACCGACCAACGCATAATTTTGAACGGCTACATCGAGCAGTACATCAACAGCACCGAGAAAAACAAGTATATCCCGCAGCAATTCGTGTTCAGTTCGGCGGCTTATAGCCCGGACAATGAAAAGCATGTAAGGCAACTCGCCTACAAGCTGCGCCACGTCGATGTGACCAGTAAAACAATGCTGCATATGCTTTGGGAGGTCATACTGCTGCGCGGCGCTGAAGAAGTCGAGTGGAGCGAGGCAATGCTTTCCGACGAGCAGAGAGAGCAAATCGAGCTTGGGTTTAAAACCGCAGAGGACTTCAAGCCGCAAAGCAAAATCATAGGCGACAAGCTGTTTGAGTATCGCTTGAAGCTGCCGGTCATGAAGGGTGACTTTGCGGAAGGCTTGGTGAATACCGACATGAAAATGTCTGAATTCGAGGAAATGATCTATGTTCCCGCTATGTCGGCAGGAACGCTCGAAGAGGAATCAGGTAAGAAAAAGCCTGCCGAAAAGAAGGACAATCCTCCGTTCGATGAGGACGTAAGCGACGACGATATGTTTTAGCCTCGTTCCCGGCACATCCCTCCGCGTCCCAATTGACAAAACAGAATAGTTTTCGACAACGCATTTTATCATGAAAGGAATGTGGTTTATTTATTATGGGCAAATTTGGGAAAAGGGTCGAGGTCATAATCGATCCGCTGGCCTACAATATCGGCCTGATCGGTGAATCAGGCATCGGCAAATCCACGGTGATGAAGGAAGTTTGCGAGAAGCTTGCCGGGAAAGACGGCTATATGGCGCTCGACGTTGGCAAGGAGTGCGGCCACGATGCGATTCACGGTATGTTTTCCGAAGCCGTGCCGGACTGGAACAAGTTTGAGGAAGTCGTTGACGATATCGTTGAAAACAAATTCACCGACTATCCTGAACTCCGCGCCGTGATAATCGACACTTTGGATCAACTTTTTGAAATAACGGAGCCGAAGGTTATCCGTATGCACAACCTCGCAAACCCCGAAAAGAAAGCAGACAGCATCAAGGGCGCGTTTGGCGGGTTTGGCGGCGGCGAAGACAAAGTAATTGAGCTGATCCTGACGAAGATTTGGGAGCTGCGCAGCGTCGGCGTGTCCGTCATCGTGATCGGCCATACGAAAAAGCGCAACATAGAGGACGTTGTAACTGGAAACACATACTCGACGCTCACTACGAATATGTCGCAGCGCTATTTTAACGCCATCAAGACGAAGCTCCATGTTCTCGGCGTCGCCTACATAGATCGAAAGATTGTACAAGAGAAAACGGGCAAGAAGAATATCGTCACGAAACAGGAAGAAGTCAAAGGCAAAATCGTATCCGAGAGCCGCCAGATCGCTTTCCGAGACGATTCGTTCAGCATTGATTCTAAGAGCCGGTTCGCCCACATCGTAGAGAGCATTCCGCTCGACGCCGACGCCTTTATTCAGGCGCTACGAGACGCAATCGCCTGTGAACATAGCAAGAGCGGCAAATCGTTAGAGGAAACCGCGAAAGAGCAGCAAGTTTTGGCCGAAGCGAAGGCAGAGCAGATAAAGAAGGAATCCGAGGAAAAGAAGAATCGTAAGGCCATAGCCGAACGCAATGCCGAGCTGATCGCCTGTATTCAGCAGACTTTCGCAAAAGCGGATGCCGTCACGAAAAAGGCTGTTAAAGAGAAGATGGCCGAGTACGGTTTTTCTTCCTTTAGGGACGAAGATATTCCGACAAGGGCGCTTGAAGAAATCACAAGCCTCTTAAAAAAAGAATAACTCCTTGCCGCGCTAGGCACTCGGCTATATTCGGGGGTTCTTTGAGAACCCCCGTCTCGTCGCCGCCAAATCAAAAATGAAGTAAGGAGTAAGCATGAGCAAAACCGTCCGATGTACGGCAACTGGCGTGGTTGGTACTACTGACACGTTTTATAGAAAAGGGCAAAAGTATTATGCGTCTCGTGAGATATATTTGCAGCACAAAAGCAATCTCAAAAAAGGCAAATCATTAAGCGCCGAGCAGGATAAGATTTATGCTTTGATTTGTGAGTACATATTAGGAATCAAAACAGAGGCGCGTCGCCCTCCAACATTAGCGAAAATGCTTCGCCCATTTAAAGCCTACGATCCAGAGGTTGTCTGCCTAGCTATCGAGATGTGTGGGGCTAGGATTGCGGAAAAAATCAAGGAGCCTCGTTTCAATTCAGGGTACGGACAGCTCAATTATGTCGTAGCAGCTCTACGAAACGAGATGAATTACGCCGAGAACGTTCACCGACAGAAGAAATTTCAAGAGAAAAGAGACGCTGCGCGTATTGCTTCCGCGCCACAAGCGCCGATTGACTATGAGAACTTCGGCAAAAACGTTAAGCATCCAAAGAAGGATATGACAAAATTATTTCAGGAGGACGAGCAATGAGCTGGGAAGGTAATTATCCCGCCGAATTGATGGAAGGCCGGGAAATGGCCGAAGGCGCTTTTGTTTTTGGCCTATGGAAAAGCCCGGAGCTGTTCAGCGACTACAATAAAGTCAACGAAAACGGAGATTGTACGCTTATTACGCCAGACGGGAGATTTTTCTTCGATCTCGGTAAACAGCTTGCGCGGCAAGGATTCAAGTCCATCAATCACGCCGAGGTCGAGGCTTTCTTAGAAGGGCGACCAAAGATAAGAAAGAAGTTTGACGAATGGGGCGGGATGCAGACCGTCGAGGAAATGCGCAGCGTCATAAATTCCAATAATGTTGAGGCAAATTTCAATCTCGTTACTAAACTGAACTTGCTTATGAGGCTTCATGACAAGGGCTTCAATGTTATTCAGAATATTGGCAAGCTCAAGCATATGTCCGCACAAGAGATTTATGATTATTATGATAATCAGCTTACTAGCATTAGTGTGAAGGCCGACTTCGACAGCGAAATCGAAACGCTGGAGCTCGACGAAACGTTTATATCGGAATGCGATACCGGCAGTGCAAAGGGGATCGACTATGGAAAGGTATGCCACATATTGAACTACCTCACTCTTGGCTTGCCGCTTGGCGAATTATTCATGGTGGCGGGACACTCTGGCACAGGCAAGTCATCCTTTGTATTTGAGAGTATGATCCTTCCGTTGACATTGAGCGAAGTTAAGTGTGCGGTGATTTCAAACGAGATGCGTGCTTCGGCTTTTAAGCACCTTCTGCTCGCTCATATACTGACTCAAGACCTCAACTACTGGGAGCTGACCCGTAAGAAGATCAAACAAGGCGGCTTCACGGCGGAGCAGCACGAAATGCTGAAAAAGGCCGTCGCTATTTCGCGCGAGAAATACAGCAACATCAAATTTGTTAAACTGTTTGATAATGATGTCGGAAAGATCAAGCATTATATGCGCAAGCTCGCGAAGGACGGCTGCCAAGTTATATTTTATGACACGATGAAGTCGGACGACGAGATAAACGAAGCAATGTGGCAGCAGCTTCTCGTTCAGTCGCGTAAATTGTTCCAGCTTGCCAGCAAAGAGAATGTCTGCCTGATTGCGTCGTATCAGCTTGCCTTGCACACGCTCAACAAGCGTTTCCTTGATGCGAGTTGCCTGAGTAACGCCAAGCAAATCAAAGAAGTTTTTTCCGAGATGGTCTACTTGCGCCATCTTTGGGATGACGAGTATACCGGCGAACCACACGATGTTAAGCCCTATTTTACGAGGCAAGACGAAAGCGGCAAATCCGAAAGGATTCATGAGCAAATTGTACTTGATCCAGAGAAGCAATACGTCATTGCATTCCTTGATAAAACCCGGAACGACAGGATCGGAAGGACGTTGCTTTATGAATTCGACGGCGACTACAACATATGGAAAGAGCTTGGCTACTGTACAGTCCGTCAGCAAGATAGGGGCTGACATGATATGGACGCGGTACGCTTAACGGATCATCTATGCCGGAATGCCGATGCCGTAATCCTACTGCTAGAGGCTCTTGGATTCGATAGAATCAACCACAATAGATTTCAAAATAAAGTGCGTTTTGCGCGGGAGGAAGGCCGTAACCCCTCGTCGGTATCGCTCGATCTTGGAACTCTCTTTTATAAATGCTTCAGTACGAACGAGCGTGGGGATATCTTTACGCTGATTATGCGCAAGAGGAATATAAATTTTGCGCAGGCGTTAGATTTTGTTGCGTCCACGCTCGGCCTCGAAAAAGAGAGGTATAACCATAAGACAAAGCCGTTGTTCGGAGGGCGATTCCGCGGCCTTATAAAAGCAAAAAACCAGCCGGAAAGCGCAATGCCCGTATATAATGAGTCTATTTTGGAGCCTTATTCACATCGCTGCAATCTCATGTTTCTGCGCGACGGGATCAGCTTTGATGTTCAAGAGCGGTTTAAGATCGGCTATGATTATGAAACGAACCGCATAACGATCCCGATTTACACGCTCGATAATAAGCTTTGCGGCATTATGGGGCGGCTAAACGATCCAGACTGTCCGAAAGAAGAACGGTATTTGCCGCTAATCCCCTGTTCGCGCTCTCTCACAGTATACGGCTATGTCGCGAACTACATGTCGATACAACAGGAAGGCCGGTGTATCATCACCGAAGCGGAAAAGGGCGTTATGCAGCTTGCTTCTTTTGGCTACAACTTCGGGCTTTCAACCTCCGGCTGTACGATCAGCGACGTTCAGCGGCGGTATATCAAGTGCCTACGAGCGCCTAAGATCATTTTGGCCTACGATGAAGGGCTTGCGGAACACAACATGCGCGAGGAAGCTAAAAAGCTCGTCTCGGATAACACCCTTTTGAAAAATCAAGTCGGCTATATTTACGACCGGCAGAACGAAATCCTAAAACGCGGCTCAAAAAACTCGCCTAGCGACATGGGGAAAACGGGATTTGAAGCTCTTTTGAATAATCACGTAACTTGGCTATAAGGAGCAGACATGAAAACTGTATATCAGAGCAGCAGCGGCGCTATTTTGCATGGAGATAATTTAGATATCATGACATCCATCGCAAACAGTTCCGTGGATAGCTGTATATCGGACTTTCCATACGACCTATCTTTTATGGGCAAGAAATGGGACAAGACTAATAACTTTTACGATTGGTGCAAGTACAGGGCAGACAAACTTCATGAGGTAATCAAGCCCGGAGGCTATGTCGCGATTTTCGGCCATCCAAAAACCAATCACAGAATGAAATGCGCTTTTGAGGACGCTGGGTTTAGGATCGTTGAAGAAATTGATTGGGTTTATCTTTCTGGAATGCCCAAGAATCAGGATATCGGGAAGCTTTTCGATAAAGCGGCGGGAGCTGAACGCGAGGTTATCGGCGAGAAGGGCTTTCACAGCTTTTCCGTATCAAGAGCTGACAAGAATCATGGCGTGTTGGGAATGGATAATAGAAGCTTCGAGGAAGCTAACGCGCTTACTGCGCCAGCTACGGATATGGCTAAAAAGTGGGACGGCTGGAAAACCGCAGGACTGAAACCGGCACACGAGCCTATTACCGTGTTTCAGAAGCCGCTTGAAGGAACGTATATAGCGAACATTGAGAAGCACGGCTGCGGAGCCATGAACATTGACGCCTGCCGGGTTCCGATATCTCAGGCTGACATCGACATGCTGAACGCGAAATCGTCCAAGAATCCGACAACCAACTACTCAGACAAAGAAGATCGGATATACGGACAATATTCACAAGATCGAGCGAGTCCGGCTAATCAGTTAGGCCGCTTTCCTGCGAATATCATACTCGATGAATACACCGCTAAAATCCTTGACGAACAGACAGGAGAAAGCAAGTCATCGGGAGGAACGGGCAAAGCCTCGCGTATAAACCGCGCTAGAAATATCTATGGCGCTTTTCAGGACAAAGCTAACGAGGATTATTTTAACCCGTCTCTTGGCGGCTACGGTGATTCTGGCGGCGGGAGCCGCCTTTTTACTGTCATTCAGTATTCGCCTAAAGCTTCGCCATCAGAAAAGAAGCTGCCTAACGGAGAGCGGAATACTCATGTAACCATCAAGCCGGTTGCGCTGATAAAGTGGCTGATTAAGCTTCTTACGCCGGTTGACGGTATGACCATCGACATAACTGCCGGAAGCTGTACACACGGCGTCGCCTGCGAAGTGCTTAACAAGGACGAGGGATATGACCTATCTTGGATCAACATTGAGATCATGAATGAAGCAGCAGAGCCTTACTGTGCAATAGGCAAAGCGCGGGTCGAGGCTATATGAGCGCCAGCAATAAACTATGTTCCACATGTAAAATTCGAGGCTGGGAAACCATGAGCGCCGTCGCTGCCTGTAACTGCTGTGAAGCGCCGGACTACGAGTTTTATATCAACGACAGCAAGGAGGGAGAGACATCGCACACCGAGAAACCGATCCAAGAATCGAAACACTAAAGGCGCAGAAAAAGCGCCTTTATTCAATCTCTAAGCTAAATACTGTCGAGAACTGCCCCTATGAAGCATATCGCCAATACGTGCTGCATGATCGCGGCGAGGACGGTGTTTATGGCATCATGGGAACCCGTATTCATGATGTGCTTGAGGCCATTGTAAACGGCGAGGCCGACGCCGCGCAGCTCTTACCGGCGCTGGACGACGAGCTTGAAAATCTGCGGGTGCTTAATCTCGACTTTCCGAAGGATTTTAAAGGCGGGACGGCGATCCGGGACAACTGGATCGCGGACATGCGGCACTTTTGCTTGAACTTCACAGCGCCGAAAGGCAAGTTTATCACAGAGGAATTGATTTTATTCGAGCTGGACGAGGATCATTATTTTCACGGCTATGTCGATCTAATCAAGCAAAATAGCGATGGCAGCATCTCGATCTTCGACTGGAAAACCTCTACGAACTTCAACGCCCACGACCTCCTGCATCATGGGCGGCAGCTTGTCGCGTATGCCCTCGCGAAGCAAAAACAGGGCTTTGCCGTCAAGCATATTGGCTGGATCATGCTCAAGTACGTCGAGGTTGTGTACATGGGTAGGGCGCGTAAGAACTCTAAAGCTGATACTGAAATCAGAAAGGTCATCAATCGCGGCAAGCTGATCTCGGAGCTGCGGAGTGAGATCGAGGCGAAGCTTTACGGAGCCGGAATGGACGAGCTTGAAATTGAATGCCTCATGGCCGAGGCGCGTAAAGCAAACTCGCTTGATCCGCTGCCGCAAGAAGTCAGGAGACAATTTTCAATACGTCCATATCTGCGCTACTACGATCTGACGCCGGAGATCATGGATGAAACACTGAATCATATCTGGCGCATGATCGGCGAGTTTGAGGGCCGAAGCGAAAACGAATCCGACTGGCTACCGAGAGCGTTCATAAACGAGAGCGGCAAGGAAGATACGTTCTACTGCAACGTGCTTTGTAACTTTCGGCATTCCTGCCCCCATATCGCCCGACATAATGATCTTCGCTCGTTGATTGGCAAGTCCGACGACGAGCTATTTTGAGGTAGAACATGCAAAATTACCATAGGCATACGTCGTTCTCTAACATCATGACGACCGATTCAGCCATGACAAACATGGACTATGTAAACCGCGCCCTTGAATTAGGCCACAAGGTATTGAGCAGCGTAGAGCATGGCTGGCAAGGCTATTATTACGAGGTCTACGAGCTGGCGAAAAAGCACGGCTTGAAATTCATCTTTGGGGCCGAAGCGTATTGGGTTAAGGATCGCTTCGAGAAGGACAAAACCAATGCCCATATAATTCTACTCGCTCGTAATGAAAATGGACGCCGCGCCATTAACCGTATTCTGTCTGAAGCAAACGAAACCGGCTACTACTATAAACCGCGTGTTGATCTGGAACTGCTTCTTTCGCTGCCCCCGGAGGACGTTTTCGTCACGACAGCCTGTGTGGGCTTCTGGCACTACGAGGACGATATCGAAGAAATCATACTGGAGCTGTATAGGCATTTCGGCGCGAACTTCATGCTTGAAATCCAGAACCACAACACCGAAAAACAGATCGCGTACAACAGGATCATCCACGATCTGTACAAGGAATACGGCATTGAAATGATCGTCGGCCTCGACAGCCACTATATCTACGAGAACCAAGCCGAGCAGCGCGACGATATTTTAGCTGGGCGTGGCTTGAAGTACGACGATGAAACGGGCTGGTATATGGATTACCCGGACGATAACGAAGTCCGTAAACGATTCAAGGATCAGGGCGTTTTCTCCCCGGAGCAAGTGGAACGCGCTATGGCAAACTGTGATCTCCTGTTAGAGTTTGAGGACATCGTTCTTGATGATAACATCAAGTTGCCTACGCTTTACCCTGACATGACCCAAGAGGAACGGAACTCGCTCTACAGCCGCCTCATAACACAGAAATTCAAAGAGTATATGAAGGACGTTCCAGCCAGCGAATATGAGCGTTACTACGATGGCGTCAAGATGGAGGTTGACACTTACAAAAAGACCGGCATGGTAGACTATCCGCTGATCGACTACGAGATCGTTAAACGGGCAATTGAGCTTGGCGGCATAATCACCGACAGCGGACGCGGCAGCGGCGTCGGTTATTTCACTAATACCCTGTGTGGCTTTAGCAAGGTGGATCGTTTCAAATCGCCGGTCAAGCTATACCCGGAGCGCTTCATTTCCGCGACGAGAATCTTGGAAACTCGCTCTCTGCCCGACCTCGATTTGAACACCGGCAACCCGGAAATATTCGCCCAAGCACAAGAGGAAGTCATGGGCAAAGATCACGCCTATCCCATGATCTGCTTCGGTACGTTAAAAAAGAAGGCAGCATTTAAGCTTTATGCCCGTGCAAAAAACCTTGATTTTCCGACCGCCAATGATATTTCCAAGCAGCTCGAAAAATACGACGACGCGCTGCGCTACGCTGACGATGACGAACGGGATCAGCTCGATATAAACGACTTTGTAAAAAACGAAGAACACCAAGCGCTTGTCGAGCAATCAAAACCGTACTGGGGAATCATCGCGGATAAAAAGAAAGCGCCGTGCGCCTACTTACTGTATCAGGGCAGCATCCGCGAGGAGATCGGCTTAATAAAATGCAAATCGGACACGTCAAAGTCCGAGTATATGACCACCGTAATTGACGGAGCCGTAGCGGAAAACTACAAATTCTTGAAAAACGATCTATTGAAAGTCGATGTAACGCTGCTTATTGACGAGATTTTCAAGCGTGTTGGTCAACCGCACTTAACCGTGAACGAGTTGACTGAGCTGGTTCGCGGCAATGACCGCGTATGGGATATCTACGCGAATGGCTGGACGGTGGGCGTGAATCAGGTCGAAAAGGATTCCACGACGCGCAAGGTTATGAAGTACAAGCCCCGGAACATTTCGGAGCTTTCAGCGTTCATCGCGGCGATCCGTCCGGGCTTCAAGTCGATGTATTCCAAATTTGAATCCCGCAAGCCCTTTTCGTATGACATTAAGGCTTTTGACGATCTGATTCAGACGCCGGAATTTCCTCAGTCGTTCGTCCTGTACCAAGAGCAGACTATGCAAGTTCTAAACTACGCTGGCTTTGCACTGGACGAATGCTACGGCATCTTGAAGTCCATCGCCAAGAAGCACCCGGAGAAGGTACGGCCATTAAAAGCCCGATTCATAAAGGGCTTCAAAGAAAAGCTCATGCTGGATGATGCCGTGTCAGAGGCCGAGGCCGCAAAAATGAGTAAAAAGATATGGAAGATTGTCGATGATTCCACAGGATACTCGTTTAATAGCGCTCACGCCTACTGTATGGCGCTGGACAGCTTGTATTGCGCCTATCTCAAGGCGTATTATCCGCACGAGTTTTATGAAATCCTACTCGGCGTCTACAGCGCAAAAGGCAAGAAGGACAAGGTAGCGATCTTGAAGCAGGAGATGCTAAAGGCGTTTAAGATCAAAGAGGGAGCCTTTGAGCTTGGAGCCGACAACAGGAAGTTTTCTGCTGATCCTGACAACAATGTGATTTATCCGTCGCTGGCGTCCATTAAATCCCTGACCCAGCGCACCGCAGAAGCTCTCTACGTGTTTGGTCAAAAACACGGAGCCGAAAAAGACTTTTTCGAGATGTTCAAGAAACTCAAAAAAGTCAAAGAAGTTGATAGCGGCCAAATTGATATCTTGGTCAAGCTGGGCTTTTTTCATCGCTACGGCAAGATAAAGAAAATCCTTGTTTTTATATCTTGTTTTGACGAGCTTTACGGGCGTTCGCAGTTCAGTAAAAATACTGTATTCCCGACAAACAAAGACTTTCCTAAGTGCTTGATTGATTATGTAATGCACCATTCGGACACTGAGACGGAAAAGCAATACAGAGACTTCAATTACGAAGCTGCTTTAAGAGCTGTCTGGAACGACATTCCTGACGAAGAACATACGGACTCACAGATACTTAGGTGGGAATTTGAAGCGCTTGGCTATGTGAAGTCGCTTAATCCCAATGAATCCCCGAATTGCGGCCTCGTTCTGGACGTTGACAGGAAGTATACCCATCCCAAGCTAACGCTTTGCCGTTTGCACAACGGTGAAATCGAGAAGATCAAAGTCAAAATAAACGACTTTGAAAAATCGCAGATATCCTCCGGCGACATCATCAAATTAAAGGATACTTCGGAAGAAGGCCGCTGGTCGAAGGACGCTGAAGGCAAATGGATACAAAGCAGGACAGACAAAGAATCCATCCTGAAAACATGGGACGTAATAAGCAAAAAGGAAAGCGAGGAGATACTTTGATAAGCAACCGCGAACTTAACGATCCCCAAAAACGCCTTGCTCACGTTTACGAAATGGAGCGCAAGCTGGCCGCAGAGAAGATAAAGCTTCTCTCACGGCTCCCGTATAGGATCAGGAACTATATTGACGAACACTCGTATTTTGCCGGGGGCTGCATATATAGCCTCTACAACGGTCAGAAGCCGAAGGACTATGATCTGTTTTTAGATTGCGCTGAAGCTGTAGAGCGGCTGAACGCCGCCAAGATCGAGCGAGTCGATTTCAAGTCCGAATACGCGCTGTCTATGGGGGCATATCAAATCGTGACGCGATTCGTCGGCGCTCCAGAGGAAGTGATTGGAGAATTCGACTTCATGCACAATATGTTCTTTTTTAGGCACGGGCAGATTCAGAACGTCGCGCCGTGGAAGTATTTGAACACGAACAAACTGATCTTTAACAAAGACCGCGCACGGGATATTTGCGGCGCTATTATGCGCGTTCCCAAATTCGTCGCCCGTGGTATGACGATCAGCAAATACGAGATGGCGAACATGCTTAATTTGCTCGACAACGGGCAATTCGACAGCCGGGAGAAGGCCATAATCGAGAAGTTCAGGAACCCGCGGAGCCGCGCCAAGACCACATATTGAGGTGCCGCGATGCTTGAACGATTCGCTTTCACCGACAAAGAAATAGACGAGCTGGTCGGTTCGATGGTGATCCTCGTGGATACCCGCGAGAAAGAAAATGGGCATATCACCGACCACTTTGCCAAAAAAGGTATAGCGTTCAAGAAGAAGGCGCTAAGTCAGGGCGACTATTCCTTCATGCTTCCGGCCAATGAAGCGCTGTCGATCCCCCGCGATCTGTACTTCGACCGCGAGATCATGATCGAGCGAAAAGGCTCCCTCGAAGAGTTGAGCGGCAACCTTGCGCAGCAGCGCGACCGCTTTGAAAAGGAGCTGGCGCTTGCCCCGGCCAATAAGGTGCTGCTTATCGAAAATGCCTCCTACGCGGATATGGCGTCGGGAAACTACAGGACGCAGTACAACAAGAAGTCGTTTTGGGCGTCGCTGCACAGCTT